>JBJXEX010000410.1:0-3824 GCA_046156195.1 Planctomycetaceae bacterium
ACTTCCGGCGAAACATTGTTCTGACGGCGTGCCATCCTTGGCCTCCTGGTAAATAATGAACTTCCTCTTGACCTCCAGCACGGCTTTTAGCCTAACAACGACAACGCGCAAACCCCGTCGCGCACCCTTCCACGCGGGGCGACAAACAGCTCACTTGGCGTTTCCTCAAAACGCCCGCTACCATCCGCCCCTCAATCGCGAGCCGCTGACGAAAGCTGGCTCGACTTTCGTTCGGAGAGGTGACAGAGCGGCCGATTGTGCTGGTCTCGAAAACCAGTGTACCCGCAAGGGTACCGAGGGTTCGAATCCCTCCCTCTCCGCTTCTAGCAAGGACTTACGGCGAGTCGTCGTGAGTCCTTTTTTGTTGCCACAGTCATTTGCGCAACAAATTCGCAACGGCAGGGCAAAGGTGTATGGGATACGTCGATGGCGCTCTCGCTTTGGCCGAGTGAAAATCTCACTCGTAATTGCCAAGGGAGAACGGTCATGGCCAGCTTACGCCAAGTCGGAAAGAACGCACGTTTCCTCGCTCTGTTTCGCTTCAACGGCCGCCAGTATCAACGAGCCTTGAAGACGATCCAGCGGAAAGAAGCACTCGCTCAGATTGCCCGCATTGAAGACATCATCACGCTCGTCGAGCGAGGACGACTGGCGATCCCGGCCGACGTCGATCCCGCTGACTTCATCGTCTCGGACGGACGTCTGACGAAGCCTCGCATGACGAGCGAACTTGTTCGCCTCAAAGAGATGTTTGACGCCTACAGAACGGGCTTGCCTGATGGTGCTAAAGAAACTCAGACCATCAGTGGCGAGGAAATACACATCAAGCACCTCACTCGGCACCTCGGAATGAATCGGGCAATCAGTGCGATTTCACTGACCGACATTCAGGAGTACGTCGCGAAGCGTTCGCAAGACGATTATCGAGGCAAGTCGATTTCCGTGGATACGATCCGAAAGGAACTTTCGACATTCCGGCTCATTTGGAATTGGGCTTTGACCGAAACACGCATTTCAAAACCTTGTCCGACCAAAGGTGTGAAGTATCCAAAACGCGATGCCAAGCCGCACTTCATGACGATTGACGAGATTCAACGCATCGTTTCTCGCGGTGGTCTGACTGAGCAGGACATCGACGAGCTTTGGAACAGCGTTTTTTTACACACCGACGAGATCAATCAACTTCTCACGGATGTTCGGAAGAAAGCGCGTCTGCCACTGACCTATCCGCTCTTCGTCTTCGCGGCACACACCGGAGCACGCCGCAGTGAACTGCTTCGTTCCCGCATTGAAGACTTCGATTTCGATTTGCGAGTCGTCCACATTCGCGAAAAGAAGCGAAGCCGCAGTCAATCGACGACGTTTCGCCGAGTCCCCATGTCACAGCAGTTGATGAACGACATGAAAGCGTGGTTTGCGAATCATCCAGGGGGGCAATTTACGATTACTCGAGACGGTCACGAACTCATTCCCTATGAGGCAACGAACGTCCTTCGGCTCACTCTCCGGGGAACATGCTGGAGCAAGCTGACGGGGTTTCATGCGCTGAGACACTCGTTCGCATCGAACGCCGCCGCCGCTGGTGTTGATCCAGGGATGATTGATTCCTGGATGGGACACCAAACACAGGAGATGCACGACCGATATCGTCAGCTTCCATGTCGGCCAGAGCCGCATTGACTGACGAAACGCTTTCGGCCAGCTCTTCGGGCAATGGATTTTCGATTCGCCACAGTTCATACAAATCGTCGATGCTGAGCGACGCACCGCCATTGGTGATTTGATGCGATGCGAAACTGTAAAAGCTGTCGATCTGCGCCTTGGTGGCCATCGTGAACTCTCCGAGGTTGGTTTGGTTCATAGGATACCACACCCGCCAAAGTGCCTTCAAAAAAGACGCTTAGTAATGATCCGGAACCGGTCGCAATCCCTCGTTTTGATATCGCACAAGCTCTTCGTGGCTAATCCGCCATTCGATTTCACTGCCACGGCCGCACATCGTTTTCTCGGCTTTGATCCGTTGAAGGCGACACCATTCGCGAACCGTGTACGGTTTCTTGCGGAGAATCTTCGCGACCTCTTGAGTCGTGTACGACTCTTTGATCGTCTGACGATTCGTGACCAGTTCGTGAAGTTCGACGAGCACCGATTCCATCCGCTCCATGCGGGCCGCCACTTGCGTCATGCACGTTTCCAAACTCTCGATCCGTTCGGCAAGTTCGTGGCTACCGTCCAACGAATGGCCGTTGTGACCATTGCGCTTCACACGCGGCAAGGTCGCCAGCGGCTCACCCCCGAAGAGATCAAGTTGGTTGCTCAATCGCATGAAGCACCTCACCTTCAGTTCCCAACAGGTCGCCATTCTAGCGCCCTGTAAACGCCACTCCAGTCATTGTTGTATGCAAATGGCATTTACCTTGGAACATCGGACTTTGTGAGTCGGCGACGCGGACTGTGACGCCACACAGGAGACTGGATGTTGTCTGTACCTGCGTCGGCCTTCTGATTTTGTCACGGCGGTCAAGGTCCGCAGTCTGTGCCAGCCTGCTGCTGCTTTCGCTGCGCGAAAGGCTCCACCTTGACTCGCCGTGCCTTCACCAAGAAGGCCGCCGGCAGGCATCGAAACACAACTCCCTTCGTGATGCCGGAACGCGAAGCGATCACAAAAGGAAACACAACTATGTCACTCACAATTCGCGAGAAAGAACACTGGAAGGAACGCATCAACCGCCGCATCGACCGAGCCATCGAGTCGCTCTACGCGGAGAACGATCCGCTGTTTCGCTCACGCATCGGCGAGGCGGCTCACAAGATGGCCCTGGAGTCGCTCAACATTGCCGCCGCACGTCGGCAGGTCGAAGACATCGAGGCAGAGCGTAAATCGCTGGAGAAGAAGTCCGACTCACGCTGGAAGCAGATGGCTGAAACGGTGAATGCCCGCGAGGCAGATCACGATTCCGTTTATGGCTGCCGACGTGTCGTTGAAGCCGCGATCGACGCGCGTGCGGCGATTCACGAGAAGCAACTGCTCAATGCTGACCCGCTGGGGCTTCAAATCGCTCAGTTACTTCACGAGAAGGATGAGTTGCTCGACACTGTTTGGCTGGCAACTTCGTCAACGCAGATCAAACAACTCTGGACACGAGTCGCAACGCTTCTCAAGGACGAATTGACTCCGTTTCAGAGAGAAGCCTTGGCGATTGAGGCTGTCGTGGACGATTCCTAACACTTCCACCCCCGATCGGTTTCACAGCCGGTCGGGTTTTTCGTTGCGCTGACTCGGCTTAAAAGCCGCCCCTCCCGATCAACTGGCGGGACGAACCCGTCCGAATCGCTTTGCTGCTTCGTTGATGCTTAGCGATTGCTCGTGTGAGTTGTCTTGGCTTTGCTTGACTGCGTTCGCCGCAGTGGTTGCTTCCAACCTTGATCGTGCGATCGCGAATGCCGTGAACCCTCGCCGGTCGTTTTCAATGCTGGCTCGATCGGGATAGGGGCCCGGATTACTCCGGGGCCCATACGCATCAAGTTTAAGGAGGGATTGATCTTGCCAAGAAAAGGGAAGTCCTTCATCCATCGTCGGTTTTGTCACGAATCGACGGTTTGGAAGAAGGAGCTTCCCAATGCGCAAGGTAACAGGGATTGTGACCGCATTGCAGGGTGTGTTGGGAGATTAGGCGGAGTTGGCGGCGGCGGAGAGGGGAGTGATTCAGCGAGTTCGTAAGTTCACGGCGCGGACGTTGGCACGCACGATGGTTTGCGGATTCCTTCAGAATCCGCGAGCCACGGATGAGCAGTTGGCTCAAGTGGCTGCTCAGTGCGGAGTC
>JBJXEX010000476.1:0-9353 GCA_046156195.1 Planctomycetaceae bacterium
GTCGCAAGACTCAACGAAACCGGACGGCTTGCGCCGTTCCGCTTCCATGAAAAACGTAAGGCCAGTGCCTGGGGCAGCGGCCTGGTCTCTCTGCGAGCACGACGGCTTTCAATATGTGATGCTGCGACAGTCCGTGTGGGGCGACGCTTCGAGTCGGACTCTCGACGCGGAGCGTCGAGCCACACTGGCGCGGCAATGGGTTTTCTTGGTCGAGAACTCGGCCGATCGGAACGAGATCTTGGCCGAGACGCAGCGGCAGATCGTGAACGTGCTGCTCGACAACGCCGAGCACTCCGACACGTTCTCCCTCATTCGAGCGGGGACTCAAGCGGAGTCGTTTCGACGCAAGCCAGTCGAATGCTCGTTGGAGAACGTGGCGGCCGCTCAGCAGTTTCTCACCGAAGTCGCGCCGATCGGAGCGCTCGATTTGGAGCAAGCTCTGCAAGCCGTGCAGAAGCAAGTGCGTGGCAAGGGTGAGGTCTTCATCGTGCATCTGGGCACTGGCATTCCGGTCCTGGGCGAGCGAGACGAAAGCACGCTGTTGCGACGATTGCCGACGAACGCACGATATGTCGGAGTCGCGGTTGGTAAGCGTTGGTCGAAGTCGTTCATGGAAACCGCCGCGATCCGCTCGGGCGGTCACGTCACGCAGATTAATCCCGATGAAGCGGTCTCGTGGCGAGCGTTCGACTTGCTCAGCACGCTCAACGCCCCGCGACTGACCGAGATCGTTGTGCGATCGACACCGGCCCGAAGCGTGAGTTCTGAGGATGTGCTGTTCTTAGCCCCGAAGGGGGCGAGACTCGAAAGCCCAGGGCGCAGCCCTGGGAAACGAGACGTTTTCAAGCCCATAAGCCCCGAAGGGGCGCGACACAATGAGTCGCGCCCCTTCGGGGCTGAAAACAGAGCAACTTCAAAATGCGCGAGCGAGGGCGAACGCTCGAACGACACCGCTCCTGAATCGAGCTGGCTGCTGCTGACGACTTCGCTGGCACACGGCCAAGAGCTGGCTGCCGTCGCTCGCTTCCCGAAAGGCCAAGCGTTGCCGCTGTCCGTGACGATCACCGGCAAGCTGAACGGCAAGCCGTATTCGCAGACGGTGATTGTGAGCGGCAAGGCGCTAGCCGCCGGTCAATCTCCAGAAAACGTCGATCGCGAAACTCAATCGACGCACGCGAGCCGCGTGCGCCACGCCGGGCATCTGCCGCGGACTTGGGCGCGGTTGGAGATTGATCGACTCATCTCGCTCGGTGCGGCCGAGCACAAGTCGCGGATCATTGAACTGAGCAAGTCGATGTCGGTGATGTCGCCGTTCACCTCGCTGCTCGTGCTGGAGACCGAGGCGATGTATGAGCAATTCCAGGTCGATCGTGGCCGCAAGGATCATTGGGCCATGTATCCCGCTCCGGCCGAGATCCCAGTCGTTGGCGATCAGGGACCGATGCCGCGCAATCCGCTCGACGCGGCGATGGAGCGCTTGAAGCTGACTCAAGCGCGAGCCAACTCGGCGCGAAGCAACTACGAACGGAGCGTCACCGAGCAGCGTCCTGCCTCGGACCTGCAACGACTCGACCGAATGACTCGCGCCGAGCAAGCCGAGATTCGGTTGATCGAGCGCGAGATCCAACGGATCGAACGCGAGAACGCGGCGGCAGCCGATCCGATTCGCCTCGCGTGGGACTCAGTCGTGCAACGTCGCACGGCGTGGCAGCAGAGCTATTTCCAAGCCGCACAGAACCACTGGAACTTTTGGGGCAAGCCGACGCTCAGCGGCGATCGAAGATTTTTGTGGCGAGATTCCGAAGGGGTACAACTGGATCAACTTCGTGGCGACGTATTTCCGTTCCCCGGCTTGAGCGAACTGGGCAACGTCAACGGGCCAGTCGCTGATCATTCTTGGTTGTCACGCCCCAATCACACTTGGGACGTCAGCGGCGACTTGTGGCTGTTCAGGCCACGGTACTTATTCGGGCACGGGCATCACGTCGAATGGTCCGACCTGGATCTGCCAGCGTTGAATCGGCCGTCGGACACTCGGCCCTATCTGCCGCTGACGTCGTTTTCAGTCCAAAACTTGGACGGTCTCTTGAACATCAACGGGACCGGAAACCTCAGCGGCTCGTCGTTCGAGGCGCTGAATGGCCGGTGGGACGCCAACAGAAACGGTCTCGTCGACGGCTTCACATCTTCGCCCACGCTGTATGGCCGACATCGGTATGTCCACGGGAATGCGGCTCGCTTCCGGGCGATGTTTGGCGACGTTCGCGACCTGACCGCGACCGAGCCGAATGCCGATGTTGACGACACGGCCGCCGATTGGATCCACATGCAGAACAACTCGTTTCTGGCCTATCGCGGGGTGTTCGGTCGCGACCATCGCCAACCACGCGACTGGTGGATGGAAGAGCTTTTCGACCAGAACGAATTCGTCGGGAAGTTTATCGGTGGATCGGTGCGAAACATCTCTCCGTCATTTCATCGACCGGTTCTCGTGCCGATGGCTCGTGGTGGTGACTCATTGTTTGGACGCTTTGGCAAGTTTGATGTGGACTCTGATGGCGATGGCATTCCCGAAGGCATCTGGCTCGACGTAGCCACAGGCGGCTCGCCTGCGGGACCACAGGCGAGCCGCCTGTGGCTACGGACTGGCCTGTTTCGGGACTTGCCGAGCTATGCGCCGGGATTGCAAACGTGGCCCGCCGATCGTCTGGCCATCGTCGAGCAAGCGACGACGACGAAACCGCAGCACGGTGAAGTCGATCCCGAAGCGCGACGGCTGATCGAGAAAGCCCGATCGCTCGGCTGGGAGAAAGTGCGATTGATGTTTAACCGCCACGCCAACGGCGTGCGCGATCGTGGCGGTCTCACCCGCGCCGATAACCGCGCCCGCGCAGATGGTGTTGGCGATGGCGTTGACGATACCCGCGCCCGCGCCCACGCCGATGGCGTTGGGGTTAAACGGGTCAATGGCTCCGGCCACTTCGTCATCGAACGCGAAGTCGGCGAGGGACTCATTGAGCAGGTCATCCACGACGGCTCGACGATGTGGCATCTCTACCCGGAGATCGGACTCGGAGCGAAGCGAGCGGTCAGTCGCTTTCATCAATCGGCCATTCAATCGCTCATCCCGTGGTACGTCCCGTCGGCGGAGGATCTGAGCGTCGAGGCCGACGTGAAGGTTGTCGGCGAACGGACGATTCGCATTGTTGGCTTTCGCTCCGCGAAAGCACGTCCCTTCGCGGAGCGAAAGGCGACAGTCGCCGTTGAGTTGGTCTTCGCCGAGGACGGTCGGCTCAGTGAGACGCGAGTCATTGACCTCTCCGCCAACAAACGGTTGGCCAAACAAACTTTCTCAGCGAAGGGGACGGTCCGTCGATTCGACGCCGAAGACAAACTGATCGGCGAAATGAACTACGAACGCCAACCGATTGAGGCACCGAACCTCGTGCCAGCGATCAAAGATCTTGTCGTGTTGCCGATGCCATATCGCTCGGCGGCAGGAGTGCCGGTCAGCGTGCCGGTCAACTTGCAGACCAACGCTCCCGACTTCGCGAAGCTCTCGGACGACGACGCGCTGCTGTTGCTGGCGACGTACTTCGCGGAAGCTCGGTCGCATGAACTCGTCACGTTCATCGAGCAGCGATTCACGGCCAAGGGGGATCATCGCATCGGACTCGCGGTGCTGTTGTCATCGGTCGTTCCGCAGAATGTGCTCGTGGCCAACGCGACGAAGCAACATCTCGATGTGCCGCTGGCGAAGTTCTTGGAACAGTTCGCCCGCATCGTGTCGCAAGGCCAGTGGAACGGCACGCTCGACGCCGGTGAGTCGGCGGGTTCGTTTTTGAAACGAGTATGCTCGGCCCACAACTACGAGGTCCGCTGGGGCACCGATCAAGCGGCGACTCGCGAACGACCGGCGACCGAGATCGAACAGGAGTTAGCGGCCACGCTGCTCTTCATCCGCGAAGGCCGCTCGGTGGAGCTTGCGGCAAAGTTGCTCGCCACGATCCATCTCAGCCTCAAGCGCACCGAGCGGATGAATGCGACGTTCGCTCGTCAGTTGAACGACGCGGCGGTCGCGATCGCCGAGCAACATGGCGTTCCCGCGTTTGCTCGCACGGCGCGTATCGAGTGGTTGCTGACGGTTGGTGATGAAGCGGCGGTCGCTCAGGCGAAGGAGTTGTTTCGCTTGCAGCTTGTGGATGAAGTTGGGGGCGATGTTGAGCGGGCGGCTCGCTGGTCTGGAGCTTCGGGGGGAGTCACAGGCGGGCCGCCAGTGCTACGCATGTTGGCGACGACTCGTGCCGCGTTCGTCAAACATTTCAAGACGCCCGATGGAAAACCCTGCACGCCGTGGGGCGAACTGGTCAAAGAGGCGGCGAAGATGCTGGCCGATTCCATGAGCGGCCAGGCGCTAGCCGCCGGTCATTCGCGGGAAAACGTCGAAGCCGAATTACCGGTGGCTAGCGCCATGCCGCTCACAGCAAGAGCCGATGAGATGACGCCGTCCCGCTCGCCTGAGCGATTCACGCTCATCGCCTTGGCACGAGCTTGCGTCTCCTTGAACGAGCCGACTCTTGCGGCCGAGATCTTTCAACGGGCGATCCAAGATCAAGACCTTCGTACTCAACCGCGACTGAATCTGGCGGCGCTCTTCTACGCGAAGGAAGCCAACAACTGGGAGCAAGCCGAAGCCTGCGTGCGACTCGCACTGGCCGATGAGAAACTCCACAACAACTCGCGGCTGTGGCGCGACGCGGCGGAGATCGCGCGGCAACTTCGCAAGTTCAATGAGTGGATCGAATGCCTCGACCGCGCTTACGAGTTGGAGTTCGCCGCGCTGCCCAAGACCGTCAACCTCGAAGTGTTTCGCCAGGACTATGACCGCCTCTTCGGGCAACTCGAACAGCGAGCGGAACAGCTCGCCGACGCGAGACATTCGGAGAAGTTGTCGTTCGCTCGACTGGTGCAACGTGCCGCCGCGCGGTGGCGCGACATCGACAATGATGACACGGTCGCCTGTCATCGCACGGCCGCGATCCTCACGAAGCTCGGCTTAGCGACCGCCGCGTGGAACTATTGGACGACTCCGCTGGCGGAGACTCCCGATCGCTCGGCCGTCTGGCAAACCTTCGCTGTCGCGATGCACTCGCAACAACGGCTCGTCGTCGCCGATCGAGCTTGGTCCACCGCCTTTGCCTGCGAACCGACGAATCCCGACATCCTGCTCCAGCACGCAAAATTCCTGAGTTCCACTCGGCAAGAACTTCAAGCCCGCGAGTTGCTGACCAAGATCACCACCAGCACCTGGCAACCACGCTTCGAGAACACGAAGCAGCAAGCCCAAGCCCTGTTGACGGAACTTCTTCAACAGCGCCGAGCCATTCCGAGGCGGTGAAGTTTTCGTAGGGTAGGCGGCTCGCCTGCCCATTTCTTTCGAGAAAGCGAACGGGCGAGAGGCCGGTTCTACGATTTCTTCACAGCCATCATTCTGCTCGCCGGAAGCCAGCAGAATGAGGGAAGGGCAGAATGATGGGAGCTGGCTTGGCATCTTCTCGAATCGACAACTCCTACTCTGGGTGCGGGCGACGATCGCTGACATTGTCGGGATCAGCGAGATGAGTCGGTTCGCTAACGGTCGTGAAAAGGCACCGTTATCATCCCGCCCCCTTGCAGCCCCCCCCCCGTAGACGAGTCGCCCCGATTCTGTAAACAACGACACGCCGCCCTACGAAATTCAAAGGCCAACCGATGAAGATTCACGAATACCAAGGCAAGCAACTATTCGCCAAAGCGGGCGTCAGTGTCCCGAAAGGGATCGTCGCCCGGACCCCCGATGAAGCCGCCGCCGCGTTCACGCAACTGGGTGGTCCGATCGCCGTGGTGAAGTCACAAATCCACGCTGGCGGCCGAGGCAAAGGTCGCTTCAAAGAGCAACCCGAACAGCCCGGCGTGAAGCTGGTCAAGTCGGCCGACGAGGCTCGCGAGAACGCCAAGCGGATGCTCGGCAACACGCTGGTCACGATCCAAACCGGCCCCGAAGGGAAGCAGGTCAACACGATCTATGTCGAAGGGGGCCTGAACATCGCGCGCGAGCTGTACCTCGCCGTGATCGTCGATCGCGAAGCCGGTTCGCCGGTCGTCATCATGTCGTCGGAAGGTGGCGTCGAGATCGAAGAGGTCGCGAAGCACTCGCCCGAAAAAATCCTGAAGGAGCCGTTCCACGCCGGCTATGGATTGCAGCCATATCAAGCTCGGCGATTGGCTTATCAGTTAGGACTCAGCGGCGCGGCGGTCGCGAGTGCTCAGAGCTTCTTGCCAAAATTCTGCCGCTTCTTCGTCGAGAACGATTGCAGCATGGCTGAAGTCAATCCGCTGGTCGTCACGGCCGAGGGGGAATTGGTCGCGCTCGATGCCAAGGTGACGTTCGATGACAACGCGATGTTCCGCCACAAAGACTTTGCCGCTCTGCGAGACCTCAGCGAAGAGAACGAATCCGAAGTCCGAGCAGGCAACACGGGCCTCAGCTATGTGAAGCTCGACGGCAACATCGGCTGCCTGGTCAACGGAGCCGGCCTCGCCATGAGCACGATGGACCTCATCAAACTGCACGGCGGCGAGCCTGCCAACTTCCTCGACGTCGGCGGCGGAGCCAACGTGGCCCAAGTCACCGAGGCGTTCAGCATCATCCTTGCTGACAAGCATGTGAAAGCGGTGCTGGTCAACATCTTCGGCGGCATCATGAAGTGCGACACGATCGTGACCGCGTTGCTCAGTGCTTATGACACAGTCGGCTTCACCGTCCCGCTGGTTGTTCGACTCGAAGGCACGAACGTGGACATCGCCCGCAAGATGCTCGCCGACAGCGGCCGCAAGATCATCGCCGCCACGGACCTCACCGACGCGGCACAAAAAGTTGTCGCCACACTCAAAGCATAAGATGAGTCACTCGAATCAATGCGAATGAAGCTGACAAACCTGACGCTCAATAAGAAACCGGCTGTCTGTGTGTTCGACAGCCAGGTTCGGATTTCGTATGTGCGTGAGGCGGCCTGTTCGAGAGGCGAGAAGCAACGATTGGACGCGCCGAGGAAATTGATCTGGGAAGGCGGGACACGAGTTCTTGAGTCAGCAATCTTGGCCCAAGTCGTTTTGGATGGCCAATCGCTCGTCACTCTGGCCTACGTCTGCAATGACCTGGGATGTGATGAGTCTGGTGCGCCGATTGACCTCGTCATCGGATCGTTGACCCTCAAGGCTTGGAACGTCAGTTGGGATGCCGACCAATGCACGCTCGACTTCACACGAGCTGGTCAAATCATTGAAGAGTTCGGCGACTTGGAACCGTGCGGACTTGCTGCTTGAAGGTAAACTGAGTTCATGCTTCGCGATCATTTTCATCCGCCGCTGAAAGGCCGCCGACATTGGGAGTCGTTTCACTCGGCATGGGCCACCGTCCTGGCGACAGCGATCAATCAGCAACTGCCAAAAGACTGGTTTGCCGAACCGACCGCGAACTTTGGAATCGAGATTGATGTCGCGACTTGGGATGACTCTCAGACGGCTATGACCTCGGCAACCGACGCGGCGTTCACGCCTCTTTGGTCTCCCGACCCGCCCACGCTCACGTTGGAGTTTCCCATCGCGACCGACATCGTCCAAGTCGCCGTTTACGAATGCTCTTCCGGCCCCGTGCTCGCGGGTGCGATCGAGCTGATCAGCCCGGCCAATAAGGACCGCCGCGAGCATCGAGATGCTTTCATCGCCAAATGCGAGTCGATGTTGCGCGAAGGGGTCGGAGTGATGATCGTGGACATCGTCACGGATCGTTACTCCAACCTGCACTCGGAACTTTTGAAGCGGCTCGATAGCGGTGTGACGCATCCCTCCGCGCGGCTCTATGCCGCGAGTTACCGCCCGACGGAACGTGATGAACATCAAGTGCTCGATGTCTGGCATCAACCGCTGGCGCTCGAACAACCGCTGCCTCAAATGCCCTTGTTCCTCAAGGGTGGCCCGTGCCTGCAAGTGGACTTGGCCGCAACCTACCAGCAGACCGGCGAACAATTACGACTCCCTTAACCCGCCGTCGCCGTTGGCGGCATTCCTTCAACCTCATAGCCAGAATTCCATCCAACCATGTCGATCCTCGTTGACAAAAACACGCGCGTTATCTGCCAAGGCATCACCGGGAAGACCGGTCTCTTTCACTCGCAGCAGTGCCGAGCCTACGGCACTCCGTTCTTCGGCGGCGTCACGCCCGGCAAGGGAGGGACCGAAGTCGATGGCTTCCCAGTCTTCGATTCGGTCGCTGAAGCCGTTCGCAAGACGGGAGCCAATTGCTCGCTGATCTTCGTCCCACCCGGAGGCTGCGGCGACGCGATCCTCGAAGCGGCCGCGGCCGGCATTACGTTGATCGTTGCGATCACCGAAGGCGTGCCGGTGCTCGATATGGTGCGCACCGCCGATGTCCTCGCCACGAAGTTTCCGAAGAGCCGACTGATCGGTCCGAACTGTCCCGGCATCATCACTCCTGGCATCGCCAAGATCGGCATCATGCCCGGCTACATTCACAAGCCCGGCCCGGTCGGACTCGTCAGCAAGAGCGGCACGCTGACCTATGAAGCCGCATGGCAGCTCGGCAATGTCGGGCTTGGTCAATCAACCGCCATCGGTATCGGCGGCGATCCGATCATCGGCACCAACTTCATCGACTGCCTGACGCTGTTTGAAGCGGACCCCGACACCGAAGCGATGCTGATGATCGGCGAGATCGGCGGCAACGCGGAAATCACCGCCGCCGAGTTCATCAAAGCCCACATCAAGAAACCGGTCGCCGCCTTCATCGCCGGTCAGACTGCTCCGCCCGGCAAGCGCATGGGTCACGCCGGAGCGATCATTTCCGGCGGCAGCGGCACCGCCGAGGAGAAGATCGCAGCCCTCGAAGCCGCCGGAGTCGTCGTCAGCCGCAGCCCCGCCGACATGGGCAAAGCCCTCGTCGAAGCCATCGCCCGTAAGAAGTAAATCGACTGAGCCGCAAGGCACTAGCCGCGGGTTGTGTTTGGCACTGAGCCGCAAGGTGCTCAATGACCGTGCGTAATTTGTGTCGATGATTTCTGTTGCCGAGTGAACGATGCGTGAAGAACGAACCTCTGCTCTGCAAACGGTGAAAGTTTTGTTTCGGTGAGAAGATTTTCGGTTTCGATTGAGCGAGGAGCCTGAGTACGAGCGGCTCGTGCTGTGGGAAGGTGTGGCGAAGTCGGTCTCCATCCGTGGGGCGGCTTTGCTCCGCCGCGGCGGATGGGATCAAATCCGAAATCTTGACCCCACCGATGGCAAGGCCGCCCCACGGA
>JBJXEX010000487.1:0-8760 GCA_046156195.1 Planctomycetaceae bacterium
TGTCCTCCAACCCGCAGGCCTCCACCACCATGTCGGGCCCCTCGCCGCCCAGGATGTCCTTCACCTTTCTCATTCACACACCGGAGCCGACTCATGACTGCGACTACTCCCGATATTCCCCGCGACGCCAGCCAAGAAGTCGTTGTTCAGGCCCCCGCGCTGCGCGACTGGATCGTGAAGCTGTTGGTCAAGAAGAGCATGTTCGCGGTCGAGGCCGAGATGGTCGCCGATCGGTTGGTTGAGGCCGACTTGCGAGGCATTCACTCGCACGGCAGCCGCGCGTTGCCGCGCTACATCAAAGCGATGGATGACGGGAACATCGACCCGCGAGCCAGTATCATGACGGTGTGCGAGACGCCCGCGATGGCGGTGCTCGACGGCAACAAAGGGATGGGGCACGTCGTCTCGACGCGAGCCATGCAACTGGCGATCAAGAAGGCGAAGGAGGTCGGCACCGGCACGGTCGCGGTGAGTCGCAGTCAGCATTACGGAGCCGCGTCGGTCTACGTCCTGATGGCGATTCAAGAAGGCTGCATCGGCTACAGCACCACGAGCACCGCGTATCCCACCGTCGCGGCTTATGGAAGTCAGCAAGCGGCGGTTGCAAACAATGCGCTCGCTTGGGGTGTGCCCAGCCGTGACGCTCCGCCGTTTGTGCTCGACATGGCGTGCGCGGAAGCGTCGTGGGGCAAAGTCGAATCGCGGAAGTTGTACGGCTTGCCCTTGCCGGAAGGCTGGGCGTTGGATGAGCAAGGGCAACCGACGATCGATCCCAACTTAGTGAAGACACTGCTGCCGGCATCGGGAGCGCGCGGCTTCGGCTTGGCATTCATGTGCTCGGTCTTGGCGGGACCGCTGGTCGGCAGCCGGATGCCGATTCACAAGAAGCGCGATCCGTACATCGAAGGCTCAGAGCATTTCTTCTACGCGATCGACCCGACGAAGTTCGGCGACATCGACAAATTCCATACTCGGCTGGGCAGCGCGTCGACGGAGATTCGAGCCCTCGCGCCGGCCGAGGGCTTCGACAAGGTTCGGTTGCCGGGCGAGCTGGAATGGGAACGCGCCGAACGCTGGCGCATCGACGGCATCCCGATTCACCGTGACCACGCCGCCGCGCTCAAGACACTGGGCGAGTCGCTGAAGATCTCCGCGCCGATCGCGTGATGCTTGGCGCGGAGAGGCTGTGAAGATTGGGAGCCGTGTGAGGGAGCGGTTGTGTCTATCGACTTACGACCGCTCCCTGACGGTCGCGGCTCTAAAAGTTCACAGCCTCGGAAAGTCGCACGACTTCTTGTCATCTTCCAGCGGGCGAGTACTCGCGCTGCGGTTCGCGGGAGAGGGCGACGGTCGTCAAGCGTTGCAGGGCTTTGATCTCCTCCGCGAGGACTTGGACCTGCGCTTGGCCGGCATGAATGGCCACCTCCAACGACATCCGCCGCGACGCTCCGGGAGCCAGCGTGAGCAAGCGGCCGTGTGTTCGCTCGAAGCTCCGCAGGTTCGGATAGTTTGTGCCCGGTTCGAGTCCAGTGACGTAGCCATCCGCCTCGGCGGCGGTGTTCTTCCAGAGCGTGAAGCACGGCAACTCGGCCAGCGGAAATCTCAAACTGAGCGCGGCATCGCCGGCGGCATTGCGTAATGCCACCAGTCCCCGCTGTTTCTCGTCCCCCACGATATGGAAGTAAAACGCTTGCTCCGCGTACCCCGCCGCGGGTGCGGAGAATTGGTCGTACTGCAAAATCCCTTCGGCCGCTCCGGGATCGCGCGGGCTGACCTCACGCACCGGGGCCAGGAATCGCGAGCCGGCTTCCAGAAACGGTGGGCCGATGTTCGTGTGATACAGCAACTCGAAGTCCGCCGGCTTCGCGGACAGGTTCGTGACTTCGTCGAGGATGCGGAAACGATTCGAGCCGACCGTCGTCTCGATCGTGGAGGTCAGACGCAGACACGGCCCGAACATCGAGCACTCGTCCACGACGCCAGTCACGGCGATGCGACCATCATTGTCGGGATCGACCGTGACCTCGACTTGATGCGCCGGCAGGTTGGCGATCTTGCCATGCAGAGTCAGCTCACCCTGGATCGGATTGTCCTTGAGGAATGCATCTCGTCCCGGCGGTCCCATGAACGACAGACCGCAGCGGCAAATCAATTCGTTGAAGCCCGCCAGCCAACCGAGTCCGCCTCGCTCTGTCTGATTCACGAACGCCGGGTGGACCGGCAGCTTCACCGGTGAGTTCCAACCCAGCGGGAGTCCTTGAAAGCTGCCTCGCCAGACACCCATGCCGCGCGTCGGCAGCACTTCCAACTTCAACGCTCCGTTGTCGATCTCGACCACATCCACGCCGTCGGACAATCCCCCGCGCAGTCGCCGCTGTCGCACGGCCCAGTTCTCAAGTCCGTTGAGCGGACAGGTGGCTCCCGTGAATTCAAAGTGGTCGTGCCAGACTTGGCTGGCGACGTCGGTGATCACGCGGTGTTCGGCAGGCATGGAAGACTCCGGGGGAGTTTCAGATGGCAAATGGCAGATTTCAGATGGCAGATTTCAAATCTCAATTCTCGCCCGCCGAGTTTCGAGCTTTGCGATTCGAGTTTCAACGCTGGCACGAACTTGAGCAGATTTCCTCGCGTCACGTCCGATGCGCTGAAACGCCGTGCGAACTGCCCAGAACACGCGGATTAGGCATCGCAGCGGTCGTGAATTCGGAGGAACGGGTTGTTGCCAAATTTTGGAGGCGGGCGCTTGGACGCGAGCCTCATTGGGTGGCAATAGTTTTTCGGCCATGTTCTGTGTGGCTCGGCCATGCCATTCAATCTCACATCTTCCTGCCCACCCATCATTCTGCTGAAACCCGGACAGCAGGATGATGTGAGCCGAACGCGCTAGCGTCGGGCGATTCGCCGTCAAACGTCACCTACCGAGGCCCGTGGCTAGCGCCATCGGCTCATCGAAATTCAAAGTTGTCACTCCTTACAAACGAAGGCTCGGCACGATGCGATTCTCAAGTTGGTTGGAGGCGGTTCGGTCGGGGATGCAGGTGCGTCGCTCGGTGCGATCACGCGCGAGTCGGCGGGGTCGAGCGGCGGAAGTGTGCTCGACCGAGACATTGGAAGCTCGCGCTCTGCCAACGGTTTCCGTGTTCTTTCTGGCGGGGCCGAACACGTTGCAAGTCTCATCCGATGGCGGCGACGCGATCACCGTGCGAGCCAACGGCGCGAACGTCGAAGTGCTTGCGAACGGCGTGGCGGTCACTGCGACCCCGAGCATTTTGGCGACCGATGTGGATGGCATGGATATCTCCGGCGGCGACGGCAGCAATGTCATCGACGTGTCGGGAGTCTCCTCCAGCGCCTACGACAACCTGATGGGGATTACGATCAGCGGCGGCGATGGAGCGGACTCGATCACTGGCAGCGATGAGTTCGATGACCTCATCACCGGCGGCAACGGCAACGATACGCTCAACGGCGGAATTGGTGCCGACACTTTGCGCGGCAATGATGGCAACGATTTGATCAGCGGCGGTGATGGAGATGACTCGCTCGGTTCGACCAGCAGTTCGACTCGCGAGGACGGCAACGACACGCTCGACGGCGGCAACGGTGACGATGTGATCGGCGCGGGGAGCGGCACCGACAGTGTCACCGGCGGAGCGGGTGACGACATGCTCTTCGGCGGATCGGGCAACGATCGGATGTTCGGCAACGACGGCATCGACGTGATGAATGGCGAGTCGGGCAATGACTCGATGCTTGGCTCGACGGGTGACGACGTGATGTCCGGCGGCGACGGAAACGACACGGTCAACGGAGAAGATGGACTCGATGTGCTCAACGGCGGCAACAACGACGACTCGCTGATCGGCGGCAATGACATCGACGTGCTCAACGGCGACGCGGGCAACGACATCCTGTCAGGCGACGCGGCGAACGACACGCTCAATGGCGGAACCGGCAACGATACGCTGATGGGAGTCGATGGCGATGATTCGCTGCTCGGAGGCAACGATAACGACACGCTGGATGGAGGCATCGGCAACGACAACCTCAGCGGCGATTCGGGGAATGACTCGCTGTCGGACGCTTCCGGCAACGACACACTCAGCGGCGGGACCGGCACGGATGTGCTGACGACCGCGTTATCGCCGACGGTCGGCGGCACCGGTGAGGATGACACGCTGTTGGGTGGCGATGGCAACGACACGCTCACCGGCGGCGGTGGCAATGATTCGATCAATGGCGGCAACCAGAACGACACGATCATTGGCGGCGACAGCAACGACACACTCAACGGCGATGCGGGCAACGATTCGCTCAGCGGAGGCAATGGGACCGATTCGCTCAACGGCGGTTCGGGAAACGACACGCTCAACAGCGGAGCGGGCGACGATGTCCTGACCTGGGTTCCGGCCAACGGCAGCGACACGTTTCAGAATGGCGGCGGCTTCGATTCGGTCAACGTCACCGGCACGGGAAGCGGCGAGACTTACACCGTCGCGAAGGCCAGCTCGTTGATGAAGATCACGAACGGTGGTCAGAGCTTGACGCTCGATCGCACGATCACCGGCGTGACGATCGACGGGGCTGGCGGCAATGACATCATCAACATCGGCAACTTGTCGGGCATCTCGCCGATGTTGCTGATGGTCAATGGCGGCGACGGCGAAGATCGAATCAACGCGGCCGGACTGTCGCTGGGGAGCGTGTTGCTGCGAGCCTCCGGCGGGATCGGCGATGACACGCTGACCGGTTCGGCCAATGGTGATTTCCTGGATGGCGGCGACGGCGAAGATTCGATCATCGCGAACGGCGGCAACGACACGCTGCTGGGCGGACTGGACGATGACACGCTTAACGGCGGCGTGGGAAATGATTTCGTCGATGGTGGCGACGGCGACGATCGTCTGATTGGCGATGCGGGCAACGACCTCATGAACGGCAACAATGGTGCTGATTCGATCGACGCGGGAGACGGCAATGACAGCGTCTTCGGTGGCACCGGGGACGACACCATTGCCGGGGGACTTGGTGTCGATGTGGTCCGCGGAGAATTCGGAGCGGACTCAATCACCGGCGGCAATGGCAATGACGACCTTGATGGCGGCGACGGCGACGACATCGTGAAGGGCGAAGTCGGCAACGATCTGATTCACGGCCGCGACGGCAACGACACGCTGGATGGCGGACTCGGCAACGACACGCTGATCGCCGGAGACGGCGACGACAACGTGACCGCCGGAGACGGCGACGACGGCATCAATGGCGGCAACGGAGACGACTCGCTCAACGGCACCGCCGGCAACGACACGATTCTGGGCGGCGACGGCAACGACACTCTCTACGGAGGTTCGGGGAACGACACCTGTCTGGGTGGCGAAGGAGACGACATCGTCGTCGGCCAAGGCAACGCCGATACGCTGCAAGGGGGCGGCGACGTCGGCGACACGGTCATCGCCGACCCCCTCTCCGAGATCGACGAACTATTCGTCCTGGCGTCTGATGTGCTCGCCCGACTGGAAGCGTAGCGGTTTGAATTTCGCGGTTTGTGTAGTCGCCGCGGCATTATCTCGTTCCCACGCGAAACGTGGGAACGAGATAACGAGGTAAACGAGATAAAATCAATCGTGCTGCGCGAGCACTCGCTTGGTCGGTTGCTTGTCCGACATCGCGCGGTTGAGCGCCTTCAAATACGCTTCCGCGCTGGCTTGGATGATGTCGGTGCTGATCCCTTTGCCATGATAGGTCTTCTCGTTGACCAAGATTTCGACGAAGGCTTCACCTTGCGCGTCCTCGCCGCCAGTGACGCTGCGGACTTGGTAGTTTCGCAACGTCCCCGCGACGCCGGTGATCCGCTTCATTGCCAGGAAGATCGCGTCGAGCGGCCCGTCCCCGGTCGCCGCATCGCGACACGGCGGTTCGCTTTCGCATTGCAGCTCGACGGTGGCGGTTGGGATCGTGGCGGCTCCGGCGAAGGTCTGCACGCTGATCAGCTTCCAACGATCGGGCGCGGCGTGCTTCTCGCCGACATGACTCTCGATCAGCGCAATGATGTCCGAGTCATAGACGTCTTTCTTCTTGTCGCACAGCGCGATGAATTCCTGAAAGACCCGCTCGAAGACGTCCGTCTCCAACGCAAAGCTCAGCGAGCTGACTCGATCGCGGAAGGCGTGCCGCCCGCTGTGCTTGCCCAGCACCAAGTTCTCGCCGACATAGCCGACGTCGTCGGGTTTCATGATCTCGTAGGTCGCGCGGTTCTGGAGCATCCCGTGCTGATGGATGCCGGCCTCGTGCGCGAACGCATTCTGGCCGACGATCGCCTTGTTGCGTTGCACCGTCATGCCGGTGATGCGGCTGACCATGCGGCTGATCGGGAACAACTTGGGCGTGTTGATGTTGGTCTTCACGCCGTAGAAGTCGCCGCGCGTCTTGATCGCCATGACGATCTCTTCGAGCGCCGCGTTGCCGGCCCGTTCGCCCAAGCCGTTGATCGTGCATTCGACTTGCCGAGCACCCGCCTCGACGCCAGCCAAGCTGTTCGCGACCGCCAGGCCCAGATCGTTATGGCAATGCGTGCTGATGACCGCTTTGCCAATGTTGGTCACGTTGGCCTTGAGGTACTCGATGCAGGCTTTGAAGTGCGCGGGGGTCGCATACCCGACGGTGTCCGGGATGTTGACGGTCGTCGCGCCGGCGTCGATCGCCTTCTCGACCACTTGGCACAGGAAGTCGAGCTCCGTGCGCGCCGCGTCTTCGGGCGAGAACTCCAAGTTCGGAATCGTGATGTCCGGCCGCGAGCACATCAGGTCGCGCGTGTACTTCACCATCTCGACCGTCGTGCGGAGAATCTCCGCCTCGGCCATCTTCAGTTTGAACTCGCGATGGATCGGACTGGTCGCCAAGAAGATGTGAACGCGGCACTTCTCGGCCTCTTTCAAGGCTTCCCACGCGCGGTCGATGTCCGGCTTGCGGCAGCGAGCCAATCCGCAAATCACGGTGCGACTGCCGTACTCGCGAGCGATCGCCCGCACCGCCTCGAAGTCATCCGGCGAGGCGATCGGGAAGCCCGCCTCGATCACGTCCACGCCGAGTTCCACGAGCGCCTTGGCGATCTCCAGCTTCTCGGCGGAGTTCATGCTGCAACCGGGCGATTGCTCGCCGTCGCGCAAGGTGGTGTCGAAGATCGTGATCGTGTCAGGCTGAGTGGCGGACATCTTGGGTACTCCAATGCAACTAACCCGAAGCGTGAGCGAGGGTCTGCCTCGCCATCACTCACAGGCGCGTCGGGCTAGTTTTCCGCGCCTGCGAAGTTCCAAAAATCAAAACAAAAAAGCCCTGAGCCTCCAGCGGGAGACTCAGGGCGTATTCGCAAAATCGAAAGCGACAACGACACCAAAGCCCCGCGTCAACGCAGGAGAAGGCTAAGGGACAGCAGTCGCAAAGAAGATCGCATAATGATTCCTGTCGGAAAGAGGGCGGGAATCTATCCAGCCCATTTCGACAAGGTCAAGCCGTTGCCGAGAAAAGTTTTCACACAGACCATTTCCATGACAGGCCGAGCTTCATTGGTCACCAACTCATCGAGCAGTCAATGCGACGCGGATTGCGACGCCGACACTTGCTTGATTTCGTCGTCGTCCCTGCCGAGGTGGCACATCCCGCGAGGACCAATCCAAGCAAACCAGCAAGGAATCTCTTGAGCATGATGGCCTCCGGAGTGATCGTCGTGGCACACTCGAAGCTCGATTTGACTGCATTCAATTCCAAACCCGCCGGCCGCTACTCGCGTTCGAGCTTGTTCGCGGCGAGTGCCTGCGTCGGGTTCTCCAACCGGAACTCCGCAGCAACGGGGGTGTAACGGGGATCGCTACTGAGGCATCGTTGAGAGGCGTGGAGCTGTTTGCGAAACCCGGATTGGCAGCCGGTCGCCAACAACATCAGCAGGCACAACAAAGAGGTGGTGAGTCTCATTCCGGTTTTCTCTCAGATCAACTTGCTTGAGGTTCACGACGATTACTGCGCGTCGTCATCCAAGCCAGATCGCAGCTTCTCGCGTTCGAGCTTGTACTCTTCCAGGGCCTGGACCTGATTCGTCAGTTTGAACTCCGGACCAGCGGGGAAGTATTGAACGTCATCCGACAAGTAAGACGCGGACGGGAGCGTCTGCCCCCCCACGGTGGTCTGACAGCCAACCGCTGAGAACAACAACGGGCACAACAGCGTCATCAGCAAGCTCAGAGCGATTCGATTCCGTGGCATGGCCAGACCTCATCCAATGGGTTTATCCGAAAATCCCACTGGAGGTATCGGCCGTCACGACCGGAAACTTCGGAAAAGTTTGCCAAGATTCACAGAACGCGTTCGGTCCTGTGCGGCAGAAATCGCCGTTGTGAGTCAAGTTGCCAGCCGGCTGATCGAATCAGACGATGGATGGTCGCCGTATCTCTCGTTGTCCGATGCGAAGAAGTTTGACGCTGTCCGGCGCGCTCTCCAGAGCGGAGGTCTCACTTGGTCCGGGCTGCGCCCGCAACCCAAGAGACTCTGGCAATCGTGACTCGCCGCCTTTCATCCGCGGTCCGGCTTTGCCATCCGCGGGCAGTCTTCCTCAAAAGGCTGCCCGCGGATGGCAAAGCCGAACCGCGGATGAAAGACGGCGAGTCACTGTTAGCTGAGACGCGACACAGCACCGAGGAAGACGGAAGGAAATCAGAATGAGCTTGTCGCGTTAGGGGCGTTTGTTTGTGGTCTCATCCAATCGGGACA
>JBJXEX010000494.1:0-12575 GCA_046156195.1 Planctomycetaceae bacterium
GGAAATTCGGAATTGGCCTTGGCCAATTCCGAATTTCCGAAGTGCCTGACCCCGGCATAGAACCCCGCCTTCGGAGAGGATCACCGCGTGAGTCTGCTGACACTGGGCATCGAAACTTCTGGACTGGCCGGAGCCGTCGCCTTGCGCCGCGATGGCGAGACCATTGAAACGGTGACGTTGCAACCATCCGGTCGCCGACACGCTCAAACGCTGATCTCTGAAGTTGAGGCTCTGCTGCGACGAGCCGATCTGACGGCCAAGCAGTTGCAACTCATCGCTGTCAGCATCGGGCCGGGCAGCTTCACTGGCCTGCGAGTCGGCGTGGTGTTCGCGAAGACGTTGGCCTATGCGGTCGGTTGCCGATTGGTCGCCGTCGATACGTTTCGCGCGATCGCCGCTGCCTGCCCGCGCGAGTTTGCCGAGGTCTTCATCGTCTCGGATGCTCAACGGGGCGAGCTGTTCGTGGGACGTTATTGCTTTGGCGAACGGTTGAAGATTACTTCTCCAGATGGTGAGCCGGAGGGCGTTAGTCCCCGGACAGGCCTGATTGTCCGGGGGCTAACGCCCTCCGGCTCACCTGCTTCGTTAGGGACCGAGGCTCCAATCACCATCGAATCCGCCGACTCATTCTGTCTCCGCGCCGGAGAGATCGCCGTGAGCGGCCCGGCAGCGGCGAGTCTGCCGCCATCGGTACGAGTCCTCGCTCCTGAGTTTCATCTTCCGCGAGCGGAATTCATTGCCGCCTTGGGTGAGCAACAGGCTCTGGCCGGGGAGCAATCGGATGTGTGGAAGCTCGAACCGTTCTATCTCCGCCGCAGCGCGGCCGAAGAAAAAGCCGCCTCGTGACGACCGGCTTGCGAGCACAATGGCAGGTCGCTTTCCTCGTAACTACACTGCCCCGCCGATCTCGCCCGTCGTTGGGAATCACCGGTCAGTCGTCGTCTGGTTGGCGGTGTTTACAGGATGCTGCGGCAACGATTCGCCGCCGACAAATTCACAGGAGTCTGAACTATGGCCTTGTACGAAATTGAAACCAACGCACACATCATGATCGGCTGGGCCGACTCGCAAGAGCAGGCCGCTCAAATTGCGAAGGAGCATTACCCCGGCGAAGACGTCGTCCGCCTGACCAAACGCCCGCGCGACATTTGGGTGATCTCCAAGCGACTGCTGGGCATCGCCGGCAACTCCGAACCGTGTGACGTCGCTCGCGACTGCCTCTCGCGCGCTCACGGCGACAAGGTCCATGCCATTCGACTCTACATGCTCGATACCGGCTCGGACCTGCACGAGGCCCAGCGGGCGATTGAAACAAATATGTCGCTGGGTTGGTGACGCGGAAAGCTGATTCATTCCTCTGATCGAATTCCTCTGACGGCCTTCATTGAGAGGGGAGAGATCAGAGGAATCTGGTCAAAGGAATGGGACGCACCAGGAATCGGTGCGTTCACGAAATAGGAAGTTCTCCGCCCGGTCGCTTGTGTGATCGGGCGGTTTTGTTTTGTGATTCCCCGTTTTTGTAATTCCTGCTCGGCGAATGTTGAAAACGGGGCGCGGTTCAATGAGCAACGGCTCGCCGCAACACTGCGGCAGTCTTTGCGGAGGGATTCCGAACCTCTGACCGCTGGCCAAGATTGAACATCGCAACGCATCGTCACGCAGGGACCACCACGCGATTGGCACACCAAACGCTTCCCCATCTCCCTCACGGCGAGCGACGGAAACTCGCCGATGACGGAGCAGAATCGCGGCTGCTACTCAGAGTTTTGAGGCCGCTTTGTGACATCCATGACGCACATGGCCGCGACACAATGGGGGAGACAAAATCATGTTGGTGCTGACTCGCAAGCAGATGGAAACCATTCGCATCGGAGACGACATCACGATCCAAGTCATGCAGACCGGTCGTGGCCGAGTGAAGCTCGGTATTCAAGCCCCCGCGCACCTGCGAGTGCTGCGGGGAGAGTTGGACTTGATCGAGAGTTCCTTGGCGGGACTCGGCGACGCCAGCTTCCGACGAGACGTGGGACGCCCTTGGGAATCGGTTCATGAATTCGGAAACAACTAGTCGGGAACATTCTCCGATGGAAACTCCAGCCGCGAACAGCGAAGCGGATCGTCCGACCAATGTCTTGTACTTCGACGGTGTCTGCGGGTTGTGCAACAGCTCTGTGAATTTCGTTCTGTCCCGCGACCGTCGAGGTGCGATCCGCTTCGCTCCGCTGCAAGGTGAAACGGCAAAGAGAGTGCTCAGGGGCGAGGGACGAGGGACGAGTTCTGAAACACCATCGTTCGACACGATCGTTTGGTTCGACAACTCGAATCGTGAATTCGTCCGCTCGGCAGCAGCCGCGCGCGTCCTCTGGCAACTCCCAGGAGTGTGGTGGTTGATCGGCTGGCTGTTGTGGCTGATCCCACTTCCGCTGCGAGACCTCGGCTATCGCATCATCGCGGCGAATCGCTATCGACTGTTCGGCAAGAAGGAAACCTGCCGGATGCCAACGCCGGCTGAGCGAGCGCGATTCCTGCCTTAGACGGCGGCGAGGCTACCGTTTTCTCGCGCAGACTTTACTCTCCGCGATCGTTGCTCACGCGATCTTTTGCCGAAAGGAACTGCGATGCCGTCGCTCAACTGTTGGAATCGAACTCTTTCACGCGGCCACCTGTTTGCGGTGATATTGGCGTTTCTCAGCGTCGCGCCGCTGGCTCGCGCGGCCGATGACGAGGCCAAGTTCGCGAAATGGGAAAAGGAGATCGCGGCGTTCGAGGCGGCCGATCAAAAGCAACCGCCACCCAAGGGGGGCATCGTCTTCGTCGGCAGTTCGAGCATCCGATTGTGGGACGTGAAGAAGGCGTTTCCTGGCCTGCCGGTGATCAATCGTGGCTTCGGCGGTTCACAGATCGAAGACTCGACGCACTTCATTGAGCGGATTGTCTACCCCTATGAGCCGACGGCGATTGTCTTCTACGCGGGGGACAACGACATCGCGTCGGGTAAATCGGCCGAGACCGTCGCGGCCGATTTTCAGAAGTTTGCCGAAAAGATTCACGCCAAACTCCCGAACGCAAGCCTCTTCTTTATGGCGATCAAGCCCAGCCCCTCGCGTTGGAAGTTCATCGAGACGCAGCGAGCGGCGAACAAACTCATTCGCGACTACTGCGAGATGTCCTGCTGCGACGGGCCGGAGTTCGTCGACATCGTGAAGCCAATGCTTGGAGACGACGGTCAGCCGCGCGAGGAATTGTTCGTCAAGGACCGGCTGCACATGAGCGCCGCCGGTTACGCCATCTGGAATGAGACACTGCGGCCGCTCTTCAAGACGCTGACGCCGGGTACACCGCGGCCGAATGCACTGTTGTCGGCGAAGCGAGTCGTGTTTCTCGGAGACAGCATCACCTATTCCGGGCAGTACATCGCGTACCTCGAAGCGTTCGTCGCGACGCGGTTCCCGCACCAGAAAGTTGAGTTTCTCAATCTCGGTCTGCCGAGCGAGACCTGTTCGGGGCTGTCCGAAGACGGTCATGCCGGAGGCAAATTTCCTCGACCCGATGTGCATGAGCGACTGCAACGATTGCTCGACAAGTTGAAGCCCGATTTGATCGTGGCCTGTTACGGAATGAATTGCGGCATCTATCTGCCGTTCGCCGAGGAACGATTCGCGAAGTATCAGGACGGCATCCGTCGCTTGCGCACCGCCGCTCATGCCGCGGGAGCGAAGGTGATTCATCTGACTCCGCCGGTGTACGACCCGACGAAGGGGGGCGGCTCGGCCGACTACAACTCGGTACTCGATCGCTACAGCGAGTGGCTGCTGTCTCAGCGTGCCGATGGTTGGATGGTGATCGACATTCACGGCCCGATGAACGAGCACCTCGCCGAGCGACGGAAGCAGAACCCGAAGTTCGTGCTCGCCAACGACGGCGTCCATGCCGGCTCGACCGGGCATTGGTTGATGGCGGACACGATTGCCAATTCTTTGGACGGCTTCATCCCCACCGGATCGACATACGTTGTGGAAACATCCGACGGCGATCCGCCTCAAGACAAAGACAAAGACAAAGATCAACCGGAGACCGACCAGATCGACTGGGAAGGGGTGATCCCGACCCCGATGGACCCGACTTGGGACACCGACTCGCTGGCCTTGGCTCATTCGTTCAGACTTCTAGGCGTGCATCGGATCGGCGTGATGGGGCTGAAGTCTCCGCGATACGACCTGCTTGAAGCGGACAAAGTGGTCGGCACTCTGACCGGTTATGAATTGCAGTCCGAACAATCGGCCGACCTGCGTTGGATGGAGTCGCTGTCGATCAACGTGCGCTCGGCGACGTTGTTGAAGAAGATCAGTGCGAGGCAGCGATTGCTCACCGATGCGTGGTTGAACGAAGTCGGTCACCTGCGACCCGGCATGGCGAAAGGCAAACCATTGGCGGAAGCGATCGCCGAGGCGGAACAACTCTCGGCAGAGATCGTGAAGCTCGCGCAGCCATCGCTGCTCACGTTGAAGCTCAAGCCGAATCCGGAACCGTTCCCCGGCAAGAAGTCGGACTGGCACGGCTTCGATCGCTACGAGTTCGACGTCGCCGGCAAGACCGCGAGTGTCGTCGTGCCGAAGCAAGCGGCGAAGGGACTGCCGTGGGTTTGGCATGGCGAGTTCTTCGGACACAAGCCTGCCCCCGATATCGCTCTGTTGGGGCACGGCTTTCACATCGTCTATTTGAACGTGCCGAACATGCTCGGCTGTCCGGAGGCGGTCTCACATTGGAACTCGCTGTATCGCGAGCTGACTCGGCGATACGGCTTCTCGGCGAAGCCCGCGCTCGTCGGCCTGAGTCGCGGCGGCTTGTACTGCTACAACTGGGCGGCCGCGAACCCGGACAAGGTCGCGTGCATTTACGGAGACGCTCCGGTCTGCGACTTCAAAAGTTGGCCCGGCGGCAAAGGGAAAGGCAAAGGGAGCGCCGGTGATTGGAAGCTGATCCTCGAACGCTTCCACTTTCGCGACGAGGCCGAAGCGTTGGCCTCATCGCAAAACCCGATCGACAACCTCGCTCCGCTGGCGAAAGAAAAGGTGCCGCTGCTGCACGTCTTCGGCGATGCCGACGATGTCGTGCCGTGGGAGGAGAACACTGGCCTCATCGCCGAGCGTTACGAAAAACTCGGCGGCAAGATCGAGCTGATCCGCAAATCGGGGATCGGCCATCATCCGCATGGGCTGGAAGACTCGACGCCGATCGTGGAATTCATTCGCAAGCACGCGCAGCGATGAATCACGTTGCGGTTGCATTTGGAATTTCATCCGTGCCTCGGCTTTGCCATCCGTGCGAGTCAGCAGTTTCTTGACTCGCACGGATGGCAAGGCCAGGGCACGGATGAAGGCAGGCAATTTCAAAACGCGGCCTGCGCAACACGTTCCTGTCACTGAGGCTCCCAGCTCAGGGGGCAGGCACTTCGGAAATTCGGAATTGGCCGAAGCCAATTCCGAATTTCCGAAGTGCCTGACCCCGGTCTTTTCCGACAGTCTTTTAATCGAGCCGCATTCGTTCCACTTCCCAAACCTCCAGCGGCGATTTCTGAAATTCGCACACCCGACCCCTCTTCCGTCCCATTCCTGAAGAACGCGGGAACGCGGGCCCGCACACTGAACCGAACGCGCTAGCGTCGGGCGTGTGCCAGGCCTCGCCCGCAGCTAGCGCCGTCGGCTCAGTGTGTCGCGACGCTCCGCGTCGCGATTCACGACGCGGAGCGTCGTGCCACATTGGGAACGCAAACAAAATTCGCGCGCCGTGCTGCGCACGTCGCGGCGGTTTCGGTCGCGACACGACCGAGGCAGGCTGACGCCTGCTTGTTTGAGCGGCTGTCGCCGCTCAAACAAGGTAAGGCGGTAAAGCGGCTAAGTTGTTATGTCCTGCGGCCAGAATCATAGACAACGCGGAAGCCTGAGCAGTAGTCCCGGCCGTCGGGAGTGAACCCGAAGCGATAGGCCGAGCGGGTGTACCTCGGTCGGCTGTTCCAGGAGCCCCCACGCAAAACACGATATTTCGATCCACTCGTCGGCAGCGGATCCGTCGTGATCCCATTACGCTGCGCATACAGCTTGTCGTTGTACATGTCCTCACACCACTCCCACACATTGCCGTGCATGTCCTTCAAGCCCCAGGCGTTCGGCTTCTTGAGTCCGACCTGATGCGCGTACTGTTCCGTCTTCGCATTGCCGTCGCCAAGGATTCCGCCCCACCACGCATAGTCGCTCAGGCGGCTGTCGCTGTCGCCAAAGCTGTAGATCGTCTTCGTCTCCGCTCGGCAGGCGTATTCCCACTCCGCCTCGGTGGGCAACCGATACATTGCCCCGGCCGGCAAGCGTCCGGCCGAGCGTTCTTGCAACGTCAGCTTCTTCACAAACTCCTGGGCATCGTCCCAACTCACATACGACGCCGCGTAGTCCGCCCCTTCTTTTACATTCTCTCCCCCGCTCCACGGAGCGGTGCCATGCACGCTTTGAAACTGCCCTTGAGTCACTTCCGTCTGACCCATCCAAAAGCCATTCACCCGTACTTGGTGTTGCGGCTTTTCATCCGCCAATGCTTCGATGTCTGAATCAGGCGAGCCCATGTCAAACGTCCCCGCCGGACACCAGACGAGCTTCATCTTCAAGCCGTTGTCCTCGCGAGTTTCACCCGCCGTGCGACCCTCGAAATCGGTCGCGGGGGGAACAGGCTTCGGAGTCGCTGACGGCTTGTTGTTGAGGCGGACAAGCTGCAAATCGACGGAGTCCGAAATGAACGAGCGCGGCGTTTGCAGGCTCCGCCCATCCTGGCCTTTCACAAGCTGCACCACCTTCGGCCGGATGCGATCGGCGAGCGCTCCCATCGTCACGCTGCCGTCTTGAGACATCGCGGCCAGTTCGTCCAGCAAGACTTTGGAAAACGCTCCGTGGCCCCAGTCGCGGTGCTCGAACGCCTGCTCGTTGGCCGAGCAGGCAAACAAAATGGCCGTGTTCTCCGGCACGTCCTTGAGTTGCAGCTTGGCTCCGAACGCGCGGCCACGCGGGCGATTGGGAGTGTTGCGGCAGCAGTCGGCCAGCATCGCCTTATTCCCCGCCGGACAGGTGCGGAGTCCCGACAGCAAGTCCGTCATGGGGACCAGGCTCTTCGGAACGGGTTCGATCAACGGCTGCTGGTCCTTCCCATACACCAGCCGGTCTTGCGAGTCTTTGACTTCCCGAATTTCGGTATCATAGGGACAGAAATGAGCGGTCTCGTCTTTCTCATACTCGACCCCATGCCCGAACAACCCGATGACCACCACTCCCGCATCATTCCCCCGCCGCGTCAGCCCGCTGAGCTTGGCTTGAATCGCCGCCTGCGTGGCGTTGCTCCCTAACAGCAAATCGACGGTGTATCCGGAGGCTCGCAGAATCTTGGCCAAGTCCGTGGCATCGACTTCCGGAAACTCCAACTGCGGCTTGTTCATGGCCGTGTGCTTGTACTTGGTGACCGCGACGAGCAGCGCGTACTTCTCCGGCTTCTCATCCGCATTCACCTTTGGAATCGGCGAATGGTTTGCCAATAGAACAATGCCCGTGAGAACCATCAGGCAGGAGAAAAGAATCGGTGGTCGAGGCATGATCGTGGTTCCTGAAAGAATGGCAGATGGCAGATGGCAGATGGAAGATGGCAGATGGCACATTGAAGATGGCAGATGGAAGATGGAAGATGGCAGATGGAAGATGGCACATTGAAGATGGCAAATGGCAGAAAGAAGAAAAGCAGAAAGGGTTGATTGCGGGGACAGACTCAAGAACCGCCTTGATGTCCAAATCCGCTCCTAGGCCGGTGCGCCGACTGCGTTGGATTACCAGTTGGAATACCTGCTGTTGATCCTGTTGCTGATCCTGTTGCTGGTCCCGTTGCTGGTCCTGTTGCTGGTCCTGTTGCTGGTGCTGGTGCTGTCGGCCCTTTTTGTTCTTGCCTTCCTTTGCCATCTTCCATCTGCAATTTGCCATCTGGCCGCCCCCCGCCATCTGGCCGCCCCCCGCCATCTGGCCGCCCACTCACTCCCGACGCCTGAGCGGTGGCAGCTCGTTGTTCGGCGAGTTGTTGTGCCAAGCGTTGCTCGTTCGCCTCTTTCAAATCCTTCACGAATGCGTCCCGTCTCCGAGCCTGTCGATCGACCGCCAACGATTGCTCGGTCACATGCCGCTGCCCTTGCAGCGTCGAGTTTTGCAGACTTTGAGCCCACGCGAAAAGCTGCCGCGAAATAGACTCGCAAAGTCCCTTGAGCTTCTCGCCATCGGCCAGCATTGGGGGAACCTGCGAGAACTTGCCGTTCCTCGACATGCGCTCGATCACACACAACATCGACCGCACTTCGCCAGCGGAACCACGAGCAATATAGAGAAAGTTTAACAGTTCGTTGGTCGTACCACGTTCAAAGCCTTCGGCGATGTTATTGGAAACCGACAGTGCCGCACGTTGAAGCTGATTTGAAAGGTCTCCCAGACCTCGGAACTCAGGCCGACTCGCCCAGGTGAGCATCTCCGCCGCCAAGTCCGCCGCTGCTTGCCAGACGGGAAGGTCTTCAAATCGTTGGTACTTCATGACAATGTCCTTTTGTGGGATGAGTAGAAAATGGGTTGGAAAGAGGAAGGTAACAAATGGAAAATGGAAAATGGAAAATGGAAAATGGCAGATGGCGGGCAGAATACAAATCAGCGGATCGCAATTCTCTTCATTGCTTTGTTGTTTTTGCCATCTGCCATCTGCCATCTGCCATCTGCAATCGGCTCATCTGCAATCGGCTCATCTGCAATCTGCCATCTGCAATCTGCAATCGGCTCATCTGCCATCGGCTCATTTGCCATCGCGCACCGTCTCGGGCACGTTGTAGCGGACGCTGACGGTGGACTGGGCGTTGTCTCCAATCTGCACTTCCTTCGTTCCGTACTTTTCTTCGAGTCCCTCACCCTTCGCGGTTTCTCCAAACGAGCGTTGCAGGCGGCCGTCTGGCGGACAGGCTTCGAAGAACTGGACGGTGATGACTCCGATGCCTCCGCGTTGTTTCAGTGCCGACGCGGCTCCTTGACCGTGTTCCAGAATCAGGAACGAAAAGACGTTGTCCTTCCGAGTCGGCTGAATCGTGTTCAGCCAACCGCGAATCAACATTCGGCCTGGCTGACCGTTATTGGCTCGTGGAACAAAGTAGCCGGGCCACACGATCGGCTTGCCGTCGGGTGTCTTGTCGGTCGCAAAGGTATTGGCCACATCCAGACCATCCACGGTGACGACGGCGACCGCGTCGTTCAGCGGGTCGTCGTTGAAGAGTTCGATTTCGTAGTGGTCGCGAATGCCCAGCGGCACATAGGCCACCCCGTTGAGGTTCTGTGGCGAAACGGGCGTGGTGGGACCATCGTGACGTGACTTCTTCAAGAACCGCACCGAGTACTGCTTTCGTCCCACCGACGCGACGCGATCGCCGTTGATCGTGTCAAACTGTGGTTTGGCGGCGTCTTGTTCGACCTTCTCATTGCGTTGTTTGAACGACTCTTTCGGATCGGTCGTTCCGGCTCCCGTCAGGCCGAGTGCCGCGCGGATGTCGTCGGTGTCGTTGACCTCGCGGGTGAAGGGGAGGATCTCTCGACCGCGATCCGTCTGAATCTGCGCCGTGATGACCAGCACTTTCGAGCCGGGATTGTCCGGCGATTCGCTCCCGACGAAGTGATAGCTGCCGGCCAATCTCAGCTTGGCCTCGTCGTTGATTTCCGCTTTCAAGAGGCTGCGGAATTCCCGTTCGATCCGCAGCCCGAAGTTGGAGAGATCGACCTCTTTCCCTTGAGCGATGAACTTGCCCAAGGCCAGCGACTGACCTTGCACGCGCGGATCGGTTTTGATCGCCGCCTTTACATCACCCGCCAGCGCCGCGAGCTGACCGGTGAACTGCATGCGAACCTCCGCCGCGCGTGAAGCGGAGACGCAGAGTATTGAGCATAAGATTGCCAGAAACACTGAAAGATGTCGTTGCATGATGGGAAACCTTGTTGAGTTGTTGTGAATAAAATCGGTTCTTCTGGGGCTGTCGTGGCTGATGCAAACAGGAATGGGAAACGTGAGGCGACTCCACGGTGGATTTTCTAAGGCATGACTCCGATGTCCCAGAGTTGGACTCGCGCCGACGATTCCATACCAAACCTGTCTTCGAGAGGTTCACGCAGACACCCTGGGACATCGGAGCCATGCCTCCCAAAATCCACCGTCGAGTGGTCTAGCACTTTCCATCGTCTAGGAAACCAGCCACGACAAAGCCGGAAGAACCTTTTTTTTCTGCCCCCTTCTTTCTGTCAGTTCAATGAAGTCCGTGAGTGGTGTTGTCGGCAACAGCGTGAAGTCTCCGTGGTGCTGTCTGCCATCTGCCATCTGCCATCTGCCATCTGCCGTCTGCCGTCTGCCATCTGCCATCTGCCATCTGCCATACCGAAGGTCTCGCGTTATTCGCCGAACCTTGGCGTCGAATAATCCAGCACGGACGCGGTCAACTGCATCACCGAGACGCCGTCGGTGTTGTGGTTCCAGAAGGCACGCTTGATCTTGCCCCCTTCGCTCAGCAGCACGCCCAAGCCGAGGTTCTTCAACAGTTCATCGTTCTCGATCTTCAACCGCAGTCGCTGCGTGTCCCGTTCATGCAACTCGGCGGCGACGGCGGCGAGGTCGAGTTCCTCCAGCAGATAACCGCGAGCCACTTCGCTGACCGGTTCGGGGAACGCTTCGATCGCGCGTTGCAAGTCATCGCCAATTCGCAGTGCCTCGCCGATCGTGCGATCCAGTGACGTCAGGAACTGGCGACGATCAGCCTCGACTTTCTTTTGAAACGCCTCCGACTCTGGATACAGCCGCAGCAAGAATTCTTTCTCGCGACCGAACACGCGAGAGAAGTTTCGCATCTCGTCCGAAGGCGGTTCGATCATGCCGTGCTTGTGGCAGGCGATGCAGGAGAGTCCGTTGACGATGGCCGGAGTGCCGGAGGTCTTGAGCGCATCGCTGACAACTTCGATCGGCCCGGCGTCGATGCGATTGTCCTTGCCGTCGATCAGCAGGTAGCCCTGCAAGCCGTTGGGCAGGTGAAAAATGATCTCGCCGCCGTCATGTTCGAAGGCCAGCGCCGGGAACGGATGCTGGGGCAGCTTCGGTCCCAGCGGGAATTGGCTGAGGATCGCGCGGCGGTTGTTGGCCTTGAAGTCGTAGCTCTTCCAGTACGCTCCGAAGGGCGTGATGTGCCGTTCGATCATCCGGTTCTGGCCCGACACCCCGCTGGGCGTGAAGCCGGCGCGAGCGACTCGGCGTTCGTCCCCCTTCAAGAAGTTTCCCGTCACGTCGATCTTCAGAAACCGTTCCAGATCAGTCGCCGTCATCCGCTTGGGATTGGCGGGCTGTTTCGGATCGGCCGCTCGCGAGCGCAGCTCTGGCAAGGTCAGATCGAACAGCAGCGCGTGATACAGCGGCGGCTGAGTCACCATCGCGATGAACCAGTCCGCTCGCACGGCGTAGAGCGGCTCGTTGTGGTCGGTGAGCGATTGAATCTCCGCCTCGGTTCCTTGGAGCCGCTTGGTCTCGGGCGTGTCGTCGAGATTCGCGAAGCCGAGCGTGTAGGGATACTTCGCTCGGATGGCGAGCCAATGCTCGCGCGACCAACCGAGGGCTTCGAGATCCACGGCGAAGACCAGCTTCTGACGATCGACCGCTCGTGGCAGCACCAGTTCCCGTTCCCAGCTCAGGCTGTTGAGCGCTTTCGCCAACCCCGCGCGAGCGAAATTCAAAGTCTCGTCCGTGACGTTGGGATTGTTGTGCAAAGTGGTGAGCGTGAAGTACCGCTGTCGCTTGCGAGCCTTGGCATCGGACTGCTTCTTGAGGTCATCCTGAATCACCGCCAGCGTGTCGGCCAGCGAAACGAACTCACGCGACTTGGCCACGGGAAAGACCGCCGCACCGGCATTGATCCAATCGCCGACAATCTGAGCCTCTTCCGGCGTCGGTCGCGGCAACTGCGGCTGCGACTTCGGAGGCATCGTCCCCCGGTGCATCAGCAACCACAGCGGCGAGCCTTTCGCATTCTTGGCGACAACAACCGGCTCATCCCCCTTGGTCAGAGTGGCGACATTGCGAACATCGAACTCAAATCCCGACGCCGACCCGGCTCCGCGATGACAGCGATAGCAGTAGCGATCCAGAATCTTCGCGGCACGTTGAGGAAGGTCAGACTCCGCCGCCGACAAACTTGGCGCGAGCATGGCGACGAGCCAGAGAACGAAACTCGGAACGAGGCGACTCATGATGGAAGAACTCCAGAATGCGTGCTGGTTGGGGCGGGTGTTATTTGCAATCTGCAATCTGCAATTTGCAATTTGAAATCTGAAATCCCCGCCGCGAGGTAAACGGACGCCCTTCCCAAATCTTCCCACGATTTCGGCAAATTCTCAAAATCGTTGCCAAACAGAGGGCGGGGTCGGGTGTGCGAATTTCAGAAATCGCCGCCAACAGTTTCCCCACTTCCCAAGCTTTCATCGGCGATTTCTGAAATTCGC
>JBJXEX010000020.1:0-31689 GCA_046156195.1 Planctomycetaceae bacterium
CGCTTCCGCGAGTGACCTCCGATGACTGGCACTCTCCCGCAGGGGCGAACACTTGGCTGACCTTGGATTACTGACAGTCCCATGTTCGCCCCTGCCGGGACTGACCTCCGATTACTGACACTTGGCCCCTTAGGCGTCACGACGAAATGAAGTGATGGTGTGTTGCTCGACAAGACGTTAAGTTTCGCAGTCCAGAGACGAACACTACCCAACACGTCATAGCGGTAGGCAGTTTTCTGTCCATTTTGGCCAGTTGTGTTCATGCGCTAGGAGACTCAGATCGACATTCCATTTACATCCTTTTGGATAGAGCTTGACCACTGCCTTGAGATAGGAAACAAAAACGGGTTCACGCTCGTCATCTTCCAGCGTTTCTGCCACTTTTCTGGCGGCCTCACCGATTGCGTTGAGATTGGGCAGAATCCTCCTCCGAGCCTTCGTCACGGCGTGTGTCCCATCGTGATCGCCGTCGTTTCTTGCCAGCAGTTCCAGATCGGTCATTGCAGCGATCGCCACGCCAACTGTGGCTCCGGTACTTGGATATGGATTGCAAAGCCGCAGATTCTCGAATCGTGGCACCACACGTCCGGCAATGCTGGCAGTATCGGACGTCATCATCACTTGGAGAATCTGCCCACCACACAATTCGGATTCAATCTCATATTTGTAGGTCTCTGGAATACATGCGCAAATGTAATGCCACAGATACGCTCTCGCGTGGCCATTGGGGGCATCTTCGAGCCAGATGCAGAGGCTCGGCAGACAATCGACGGCCCAGCCGGGCCAGTGTTGTTGGTCGGCTTGCCGTAAGAGGTCGAGATTCCACGACGGCCGACCAGGATACGTCGCGACGACTCTGGCGATCAGTTCGCGGAAATCCGGCCGGCGGTCGTGTTCGTGTTCGAGGTGCTGGGCCATGACCTTCAGCGCGCTCCCGATGGCCCCGATCGCCGGTTGGCCGCGAGTGGCCGCCGACTCGGGCATGTACACGAGGCCCGCAAAGCCGTCGTAGTGGTTTCCGGGCAGAAACGGGGCTTCGTCCCCGGCGAGCATGGCCTCCCAGATCGGCTGCAGGCGACTGTCCAACTGATTCTCGGCCAGGGCCGCACGCAAGGCATTCCGGACCTCCTCATCGAACCATTCCGCCTGACCCTGCCGCTGTCTCTCGAAAATCGTCAGCAATGGTTCGGCAAGCTGGTCGGGACAACTCAGACCCGCGCACAGCAGGTACAGGTTGACGAGAAGCTGAGACGGACGGTTGCCCGGTGGATTCACGTCCGGATTCTCGGACAGCACGCGCGCGACTCGTTCTGCAAACCGAGTCTCGGTGCGGTATCGCTCGGCTCCCTGCGGCAAACCACGCAACAACCATAAGAACGGCTCGTCCTCATGCCCGACCGGCGGCAAGTCATAGCCCTGCAACCAATCCAGCAATTGCCTCGGTTGCCAGTCGGCTTGGTCTAACCAATTGCCGACGAGATCGGTCATCCACTGGATCGGGCCATCATCGGCGGGCGAGGTCATGACAGGCTCCCAAGAGTTGAGCGTCACTGACAAAGAGCGAGACGCTGTTTTCCCTGCGTCCCTTGTACTCAGACGGGATTCGACATCCAAGTATAGACTCCCGGACCATATTCGGCAGCCAGCAACTGATGGTGGTACTGCCTCTGATCGGCGAGTGCCCCAGCATTCACACGGGTTGTACGGCCGATGTTGATTTTGTGGCGCAGTTCGTGATCGATTTGGCTGTGAATGAACTCCGGCAAAAGGCTGGCAGCGCTGGGCGAGGTGCGAAGGTCCATCGCGTGACCGCCGACTTCCAGCGGCGTCTGAGGTGGCGAAGGGAAATGGTACGCATACCACCCGGCATCGAGTTGCGTAGGTCGGCAGAGAGTTCCCGCCTCACGAATCGGGTATTTCAGCAGGATCAGCCACCGGGGCGACGTCGGTCGAGTCATGCCGAGTACCTCAAGCCAGCGATCCGGTCCTTCCGCCACATGCGTTGCAAATGCCTCGTGCGTGGTGGCCCAAGTTGGTTGATATGGTTTCACTCGGCGGTAGGCGTTCATCGCAGCCAGGATCGCGCCGACGAACGCATCCACCCGTAAAATCGGTCGCCCTTGCATCCTGGCATCAAGCCAAGTCGCGACCATTCTCTCATCGTAGGAGTCCGGAAAACTCGTGAACCACTTCTCCTTCCTTAGTTTGGCCCATGTGAAAACTTGCCCCAAGCCGTTGAGATCCAAGACCCGGACAAGTTGCACATCCTTGTTGATGGAATGCCGCCCCGTCGCGGTGCCGGTCAGCAGATTCGCGTCATTCACGGCCGCGTACACATAGTCCGGCCGCTTGCGGTCACGAACCTTTGCGTGGAAGTAGTCCACGATTGCTTGTTGCAAGACCGCCGTCGTGACTGGTCTTTGAACCACGAAACGGTCAAATGCTGCCTCGCGAGTCGGAGTCACGCGGTGATCGTGCATTAGGTTGCGCGACATAGCGCGATCCCCCGAATTCGTCGAAGCCAGCCACGAGGCCAATGAGGCAAGGTAGGGATGTGAGGCCGGCACCACTCGACCAAAGACGAACGACATGTGGAATCCTTTGCTGGAAACACTCCTGATCCCCGTGGAATGATGTACCTGCCACTCCACCGAGACGACAGCCCCCACTCGCGGCAAGTGGGGCCTCGGAACCGATTCTGCCAGTGGGCCGCATGTCTCACAAGGAGGCCAGCGGATCGGGACGTTGGTCATGTCTCTCAACGACGTGGCCGACGGCGGCGAGACGGTCTTCCCGGAGATCGGCCTTTCGGTCGTTCCCCGCCGAGGCCACGCGGTGTATTTCTCGTACTGCAACTCGCGGAATCAAGTCGATCCCCGGACGCTGCACGGCGGCGCGCCGGTGCGCTGCGGCGAAAAAAGGATCGCGACCAAATGGCTGCGACAGCTCAGGCGGGTTTGAGCATGGCCTCACGAGTTTGCCTTGTCGCCACCGTGCGCGAGCATTACAGGGAGGCTGAGGGGCGGGTGTTACTGCGCGGGACTAGGCGAACTTCAGCAGCAGGTCGCCGGTGGCGACTTGGCTGCCGGGTTTGACCAGGATGTCGGCGATCTTGCCGTCGCGTTCGGCGGAGATTGTCGTCTCCATTTTCATGGCTTCGACGGTCAGCAGCTTTTGGCCTTTCTTGACGCTGTCGCCGGGTTGGATGGCGACGGTGACGACCATGCCGGGCATCGACGCTCCGACTTGGTTCACGTCGGCGGAGTCGGCTTTGACGGCGTGTTTCTCGGTCGGTTCCAGCGAGCGGTCGATGACTGTCACGTCGCGCGGTTGGCCGTTCAGTTCGAAGAACACGTTGCGCGAGCCGTCGGCGTGAGGCTCGCTCATCGTCAGGTATTTGATGATGAGCGTCTTGCCCGATTCGATGTCGATCGAGATTTCCTCGCCGGTGTTCATGCCGTAGAGGAAGACCGGCGTCGGAAAAATGCTGGTGTCTGAGTAGTCCGCGACGTGCTTCGCGAAATCGTCGAAGACCTTCGGATACAGCACGCTGCTGAGCTTTTCGCGGCGAGTCGGCTCGTGCTTGAGCGTGGCCTTCAACGTCTCGCCGACCTTGTCGAAGTCGGCGGGAGGCAGCGTCTCACCGGGGCGAGTCGTGAACGGCTGGCGGTCGCGGAGAATGATTTGCTGGATGCGTTCGGGGAAGCCGCCTTCGGGGAAGCCCATCGCACCGCTGAGGAGTTCAATGATGGATTCGGGGAACGCGAGCTCTCGGCCACCGTCGAGGATCGCTTCGGGAGTGAGTCGGTTCGCGACCATGAACAGAGCCATGTCGCCGACGGCCTTCGAGCTGGGCGTGACCTTCACGATGTCGCCGACCAGCAGATTGACTTGCGCGTAGGCTTTGCAGATTTCCGTCCATTGGCCGGCCAGCCCCAGCGACTTGGCTTGTTGAAACAGATTCGTGTACTGGCCGCCGGGCATCTCGTGTGAGTACAGGTCGGTCGTCGCCGGCTGCTGCTCGCTTTCAAACGGCGAGTAAAACTGTCGGACGGCTTTCCAATACAGGGCGAGTTCATCGAGATGCTGCGAGTTCAGGCCGGTCTCGCGCGGCGAGAACCGCAGGCTCTCGCTGAGCGAGTTGAGGTTCGGCTGCGAGGTGCCGCCGCTCATCGGGGCCATCGCGGCGTCGGCGATGTCGAGGTCTTCTTCGGCGGCCATCAGGATCGACGCCGATTGGATGCCGCCGGTGTCGTGCGTGTGGAAGTGGATCGGGATGCCGATCTCTTGCTTGAGTGCGCGGACCAGTTCGCGAGCCGCTCGTGGCTTGCACAGGCCGGCCATGTCTTTGATCGCCAGGATGTGCGCGCCCATCTTTTCGAGCTGCCTGGCCATGTCGAGGTAATACTTCAGCGAGTACTTCGTGCGGCCGGGATTCGTGATGTCGCCGGAGTAACAGATCGCCGCCTCGCAGATTGGCCGGACGCCGTGGCTGGGTGTCGCCGACAGGACCGCGTCCATCGCGACCTTCATGTTCGGGATGCAGTTCAGCGAGTCGAAGATGCGGAAGATATCCATGCCGCACTCGGCCGATTCGTGGACGAACTCGCGGACGACGTTGTCGGGATAGTTCGTGTAGCCGACCGCATTTGACGCGCGCAGAAGCATCTGAAAGAGGATGTTCGGAATCCGCTCGCGCATGTCGGCGAGCCGCTGCCACGGGCACTCTTTGAGGAATCGCATCGAGGTATCGAAGGTCGCGCCGCCCCACATTTCCAGCGAGAAGAGTTCGGGACAGAGCCGCGAGTAGGCTTCGGCGACTTCCAGAAAATCTTTCGTGCGGAGTCGCGTCGCCAGCAGCGATTGATGCGCGTCACGGAAGGTCGTGTCGGTCATCAGCAACTGTTTTTGCTCGCGGACCCAAGCGGCGAACTTGATCGGGCCGAGGTCGTGCAAGCGGTCGCGTGTCCCCAGCGGGATTGCGTTGAGATGACTGACGTCCGGGACCGGTGCCGGTTCGCGTCGCGCGGGTTGCGGGCGCTGACCGCCGAAGAGCGTGTTGCCGTTGACGATGATCTCGCCGAGATACGTCAGCAGTTTCGTGGCTCGGTCTTGCCGTTTCGGGAACAGAAACAGTTCGGGCGTCTCGTCGATGAAGCGGGTCGTGCAGAGTCCCGCTTGAAACGTGTCGTGCCGCAGCAGCTTCACGAGAAACGGGATGTTGGTTTTGACGCCGCGCACGCGGAACTCGGCGAGGCAACGGTCGAGCTTCTTGATGGCGTCTTCAAACCGCCGGCCGCGAGCGGTCACTTTCACCAGCAGCGAATCGTAGAACGGATTCACCACCGCTCCGCTGAACGCCGAGCCGGCGTCGAGTCGAATGCCCATGCCCGACGCGCTGCGGTAGTGAGCGACTCGGCCGTAATCGGGCAGGAAGTTGTTGGCCGGGTCTTCGGTGGTGACTCGGCATTGCACGGCGAAGCCGGTCGTCCGCACGTCCGCTTGCGAATTGATGCCGATCCGCTCGTCCGACAGCGGCTCGCCTTGAGCGATCAGAATCTGCGACTTCACGACGTCGAGTCCGGTGACTTCCTCGGTGACGGTGTGCTCGACCTGGATGCGCGGATTGACCTCGATGAAGAAGTACTGGTTGGTATCGGCATCGACGAGGAACTCGACGGTGCCGGCCGCGTAATAGTTGACCTGCTTGCCGATCTTGATCGCCGCCTCGCACAGTTCGCGGCGGACATTCGGATCGAGATTCGGAGCGGGCGCGATCTCGACGACCTTCTGATGCCGCCGCTGGACCGAGCAGTCACGCTCGAAGAGATGCACGAGATGGCCTTGTTTGTCGCCGAGCAATTGCACTTCGATGTGCCGTGCTCGCTGAATGAATTTTTCGATGAAGATGTCGGGACTGCCGAAGGCCGAGAGCGATTCGCGTTTGGCCTGTTCGTACTGCGCGATGAAGTCGGCCGCCTCGCGAACGACTCGCATCCCGCGCCCGCCGCCGCCGTGGGCCGCTTTCAGAATCACCGGGAAGCCGAGCGACTTAGCCAGTTCCAGTCCTTCGTCGGCCTGGACGATCGCTCGCTGGCTGCCGCTGAGAACCGGGACTCCCGCCGCCTGAGCCATTTCGCGAGCGATCGTCTTATCGCCCAGCTTGTGCAACGCCTCGACGCTGGGGCCGACGAACGTGATGCCGTTGTCCTCGCACGCCTGAGCCAGCTTCGGGTTCTCGGAGAGGAATCCGTAACCCGGATGAATGGCATCGATGCTGTGCTGGCGGCAAAGGTCGATGATCGACGTGATGTCGAGGTACGACTTGATCGGCTCCCCCTTTTTGCCGATTTGATACGCCTCGTCGGCTTTGAAGCGATGCAGAGCGAAACGGTCTTCGTGCGTGTAAATCGCGACGGTGCGGATGCCTAACTCATAAGCCGAACGGAAAACGCGAATCGCAATTTCGGAGCGATTCGCCACCAACAATTTTTCAATCTTGCTCATATCAACCTGAAAATGGAGCCAGCTTTCGGCGGACTTGGGCAGCGGGCGGACAGGCGAAAAACCTGCCTCACGACGATGAGGGGCGGTACGTTATGGGACGCCCCATGCGGTCGCAATTGAGCCAATTAGTGTGTCGGACCAAGATAGAAAGGTCACAGGATTCGCCCACTTAGAAATGTCACATTGCGGTTCTGGGGGGCTGGCCCGGTCCGCGTAGGTGAGCGCCAGCGAACCGGAGCGGAACGGGCCAGCCCCCCAGATTTTTCGCTTGGCGGCATCACGACCGCCGACGCCAAGGATGGTTCGCGGCGGGCTTGTACCGGGCTTTGTTTGACGCGGGCGGTTTGGGCTTGGGTGTCAACTTTGGCGGGCGGGCCGAGACTCCGTGATTTCGGCGTCGGTCTTTCTCGGAGTGGTGACTGGGTGCGTATTGGGTTTCTCGCCGCAGGTCACGGAACTTGCCGAGGGGGCAAACAAGGCCTCGTCGAGTTACACCGTGCGGATCGGTCCCAGCCTTAGCGGACGGTTGCGAAACGTCGGCTCGTCGAGCAACGCGACGATCATTCACGACGGAACCGATCACGATCACCAACTGGGAGTCCAACAATGGGAAATTCACGATAACTCTCTTCGCGGTGCCACCGCGACGTTCGAGACCAGCACCGCGTTCAGCAACACGACGGGGGCGGGAACGGTCAAGCGAGACGCCCGACTCCAGTTGAGCATCGCTCAACAATCGGCCGGAGGAGACTGGGCCGTTGCACAGGCGGCCGATCAAACGAACTACACGGTGGGAGATGAGTTCGCCAGCGTTTCCGCCGCTTCGACTCAACCTGCCGACGCGACTTTCAACATCTCTGTGACGTTTGTGACTGCTGACGTTTCAACACTTCGAGCGGGCACCTATTCGACAACCGTCGTGCATGCAGAAGCATCCGCGCAGCATCGAAGAGCCTTACGACGAAGCGGTGGCCGCGCGGCCCAAGTATCCCGAACAGACGCGGATGTACGGCCAGCCGTCGATTCCGACGGGAGCCGCCGGCGCATTCAGCGACTTTGCCCTGACATCGGCCTACCTGAAGCTGCTTGCCCAAGAGGGCTACGTCACGATTCGAGCCGCCCCGCGCGTCATGGCCAAGGATGGAGAGAAGGCGACGATCAGTATCAGTCGCGAGACGTACTTCAGCACTCAGCCCATCAATACCGGCAACAACGGTTTTGTTTTCCAACAGAATCTGGAGAAAATCGACGCGGGGATCACGCTCGATATCACTCCCGTGGTCCGCGGAGACACGGGCCTCGGTAGGTGACGTTTGACGGCGAATCGCCCGACGCTAGCGCGTTCGGCTCACCGTTCGTTTGGAATCGCTGCACACCAGGGGGCCAGCATGTTGATTGCGATGCGAAAGTTCGTCCTGTTCTCAATCCTCGCCGCGACCACATTGGGACCGGTCGCGCTCTTGGCTCAAGAAGCGACGCCCGCGACACCCAACGCGGCAGCCAAGAAAGACCCGGCCGCGCCGGGGAACAAGGCTCGCAAGCCGGCAAAGCCGGGTGAGGTCACGCTGGACGATCAGGTCCGCGGAGCGTTTCGCGTCGAGCCGGTCGTGCATCGCTTTGAAGGGCGCAAAGGGCAAGTCATTCCTTTCGAGTTTCCGAGCAAAGCCAGCGAGAAGGACTATCCCGCGCAGGCCGCCGCTGTCGCGCAGATCGCGACGGGGATCAGTGCCTCGCCCGCGCAGGTCGAACTCTCTCTGCAACGGGGCGGCGAGCGATTCGTCTCCGTCGTGATCGCCAATCAATCGACCGAGTCCTACGCCGTCAACGCCGCTCCGCTGAACCGCGACCGCACACCAGCCGATTGGTTCCTCGTCCGGCCTCAGACCTTCGATTTGCCACCCGGTACGACACGGAAGGTGCTGGTCTCGATGTCCGGCACGCGCGACCCGGACGCGCCGCATCAATACGGGCTGCTCAACTTCGACTTGGCCGATGCCGAGGGCAAACCGCGCGGCAACGGCACCGTCGATGTGGGATTGCTCGCCCGCACCGAAACGAATCCGCAATTGAGTGTCGGCAATCTCGCCTGGGATGGAGCTGCGTCTCCTCCCGCAATTGTGTTGCCCCTTCAGAATAAAGGAGCCATCCACTTTCCGCTCAACGCCCGCATGTCGCTCTCGGATGCCGACGGACACGTCGCCAGCTTCGGACGGTGGCTGCTGCCGAACGACGCGACCGAACTTCGCTTCCGTATGAAGGACGCTCTACCCGGGGGCCGCTACACGCTCCGCATTCAAATCGACACGAAAGAGGGGCTCGAACCGATCGAGATCACAACCCCCGTCGAACTGACGCAGTGAGCCGATGGCGCTAGCCACGGGCCTCGGTAAATGACGTTTGACGGAGAATGGCGGAGAGCCGAAAAACGTCGCAAGCGATCGAAAGGCCTGCTCACGGTCGCGGTGCCAGTTGGGCTTTCCCTTTAAGCAACGATCGGTTTTCTCCAGCGAACGCAACGGACGAACGCCACGATGCAGATCACCGCGACAACTCCGATGAACGGAAGAGAAACCGCGCTGGTGATGAGCCAAATGAGACTAGCGATGCCAAACAGCAGGCCAATGACGGCCAGCACGCGAGCTCGTTTCACCGCCGGATATTCTCGTTTTTTCAGACGGGCGACCCCCAAACGCAGAACGTAATAACCCAGCAACACCAACCCAATCAAAGCCGCGACGGCCGAGGCCAGTTGAGCAACACCGATCCAATACTGGCGTCCGGGAACGGTCATCCTGCCTGCCGCTCGGAAAGCGAACCCCTTTAGCTCGGCGGCGACTCCCTCGTTCGGCTCGGCCAGATACGGAAACACTTCCGTCGCCAGCCGTGTCGGCTTCTCAACTCCGTCCGGGAGTAACTTTGAGTTTCGTCCGTTGATGAGCAGTGTGAAAAGGACATCCATAATGTCGTCATTGGGTCGGCGACCGCCACAAGTGGAATGCGGTTCGCCCCGCAGCAGCGAATGTTCGATCTCAAAATAGGAGTCGGCCGCATAGGGTTTCGAGACATCGACGATCTGAAAATCGTTGACCAAAATCTCGACCACTTGCTTGGTCGACTCGGGCGTCCATTCAATGGTGTTATCTAACTTGTCGTGAAAAGCGACGTTATCGAGCAGCCGTTGGCGGTATCGGTCAAAGTTCTTTCCCGACGCGCCGAAGAGTTCCTCGACGTTGTAGAGATCCCGTAATTCGACGTCATCGCGCGAGACCATGCTGACGTTGGTGATCTCGGGACGACCAATGCGATCAACTCGCCGAACCGCGGCTGCGTCGCCGTCCTTGGTGGTCGTCTCCCCCACGACGGCAAACAACGGGCCTTCGCTGACTCCCAATTCCTTCTCAATGTCGATCAGCAACACGATGCTCAAGACATTCAAATTGTGCATGATGTTGTCATCTTTGGCCGGCAGCAGCTTGCCCCCTTTCGCGGCGGAGGTGGCCCACTTCGCGTTAAAGAAGAACGGTTCGGATCTCCGGCCGGAGAAGACACGCAGTCCGTCGCTCGAAGGTTTGCCATTCAATTGGCCCACCTGTTCTCGGACGGTTGTCCCTTTCGAGCTTTTGCAGGTAATCCAGTGGGGCGAGAACAACCCGTGCGGAGTTTCAAAGTTGCAGGCAACCCGATATTCCCCTTCGGTCTCAAAGCCTGCCTCATGTCCTTCACCACGAATGTGGGCGTGTCGAATGACAATGTTATATGTCACCTTGTCCGAGAAATGGCCATCAACGGCGACGCCGCCATAGACATTCATAATCACCGTGAGATGTCCTGGGGCATCCGGACTTGGGAACGTATATAGGTCCGTGATGTCCGCGACCGGGTGACCGATCGTCACGGGACCGTCGATATGGTCGCTCGCAATAAGCATTGGGAGAGGCAGACACAACACGCTCAACAGAGTCAGCAAGTGAAGTTTCATCTTGGAATGAGCCTTTGAAGATTTAGGGCTGCGACCGTGAGTGACCACGCGGTAGCCGCGTTCGCCAGAACGCGGGCTTGGAGGCCCCGCGTTCTGGCGAGCGCGGCTACGAATGCGGTCAGGCATCTGAATGCACCACACCCGCTCGGCCTCGTTGCGCTTTCGAGGCCGAGACGGGCTACGCTGAATCCAGGGGCATCCCAACTATTTAGTCGGTTCGGCGGGGGTGGCAGCGGGTTGTTGCAACGCCCGAATCTGCGGAACGAGCAACGCCGGATACCCACTGTAGAACGTGCCGAACGACTTCAGATCGTTCTTGCCAACATACTCGAGAAACGCATCAGAGTTTTGTTGGACTGGCAGCATCGGTGCATCCTTCGAATGTGACAGCAACACGTCGAAGATGGGGCCGATCTCTTTGGTGAAACTGTCAATATATTGTTCGAAGTCGTTGTCATAGGTGGTGATGACTAGCAATTTGGTGTCGTTTTCGAAGAACACGAAACGCGCAAAATGCACGAGCCCCAGCTTATTCATCGCCATATCGACTGGGCTGGAGTGGGGTGGCCCCGAGCTCAATTTCGTCAACACGCCTCTCAATTGTGCCGCGTCTTCCGGGGATTTGATTGTCAGCACGAGTGTCAGCGGATTCGCGACCGGGGAACCCTCCACAGGCACATTCGCTTTTTGTGCCAGCTCAACTACATCCTTGCGGCTCAATGACGGATACCCGCTGTAGAACGACGTGAAGGATTTGAGGTCGTTCTTTTGGACGTAAGCCAGGAACTCGTCCGCGTTGTCTTTCACGGGCAATTTGGGCGCGTCGGCCATATGCACGAGCAGCGCGTCGAAAATGTGGCCGATCTCTTTGACGAAGGTGTCGATGTAAGTTTCAAAATCGTGATCGTAGGTCGTGATCACCAGCAGCTTGCCATCCAGGAACACGAACCGTGCGTCATGCACGATGCCAAGCTTATTCATGGCTTGTGTGACGGGATTTTCGGTGGGCGAGGCGATCAGCATTTTTGTCAACAGGGCCTTCAACTGCGCTTCGTCTTCTTTGGATTTGATCGTCATCACCAGCGTCAGCGGATTCGCGACAGCGGCTTCTGCTTGTGCCGGGCCCTTCTCGGCCGGAGTGGTTGGGGTCGTCGCAGTCTCGGCTGGCTTCGTGTCGGCTTCGTTCGTGGCTGGCTTCGTGGCCGGGCCCTCTGTTTTCTCAGTCACGGCGGGCGGCTCCTTATTCTCGGTTGGTCCTGGAGTTTTCGGGGGAGCGGCTTCGTTTCCACACCCGATCAGGGCGAAACTTAACAGTGCGGCGGTGATCCATTTGAGATGCGTCATGATGAAAATGTCTCCTGCAGTTTTGGGGAAAGGGCCAATCAAACGCTGGCTAACTAGGAACTCGTTCAAGTGTCAATGATTTTAGGAACTCGCGAACGATTTGTTTCCGGGGATTATTTGGAAGCGGGAGCCAAATAGTTGTGATTGATGTACTCCGCCGATTCCGCCGCTTCGTTGGCTGCGCGCCAGGAAACGGTCTCCATCTGCGGATTTGTCGCCGGAAGTGGGAACCAGCCAAAGTTGCGAACATTCCATGTTGGTAGAGAACCTGGAGGCCCGGCTTTGGGCAGCAGGTTCATATCCGGCCCCGAAATACCGGCACCCCGCTTGAAGCCGAACGTGCCAGAATTGGCGGCGGGACTTCCCGTCAGATTCACGCGCCGATTGCTCTCCGTGTGGCAACTCACACAGTCCGTGTTAAAGAAGTGTGAAATGTTGGGATTGGCGATGATGTCCGCAACATCCTTGGTCTTCACTTGATTCAAAGGGGCTGCGGTGCCCGTCGGAAAGACAGCGGATTCAAGCGAAGCGGCTGCGAAGAGCGGTGCGGTACTGACACCGCCGCTGGTGCCGAACGTCTTGGTCGCAGGAACGGGCACGACGTTTGGAGTATCCCTGAAGCTCAGCATCTGCCCCTTTTGTGTGCCAAACGACAGATGCGGAGCAGGAATCCAGCCTGCGGGAGTCTTGACGATATTGAAGAAGATCCACGGCTCGCTGCCATCCAGTCCCATATAAGCCACGGCATTGAGTCGTGCGGTGGTGCAGTGCTTCTTCAAAAAGTCTTTTAGCTTGCCGGAGAAGTCCGGGTCCGCCAGCCCAGGATGAATGGTCAGCGGGCCAGCCGTTTCGATCCCTTTCGACTTGAGGTACGCCTTCAAAGCTTTGAGGTCCGCGACGACCGGCTCAAAAGAAGCGTTTCGACTTCCCTCCTTGACGGCCTCGCCCTTGGGGGCCGAGTTATCAAAGTAGAAAACCAAGTGAGCTGTGACGTCGTGAATTTTGATCTTCGTGCCGGTGTTCACAACGGGCTGAAGCACTAAGCGAATCTGCGGCATGACTCCAATACGACTGGCCTTTTGAACTTCGGGATTGGCTCCAGGAGCGACTGGGTCAACGCGGATGCCAACAACCTTCCAATTCGCCGCCGTTTCAAATTCGGGTTTCACCGAAACCGTACGCGCTTCGCTGGAACCGGTGACTTGCGTGACCTTGGCCACTTCCATCATTTTGCTGAACACGTCTTTGGGCCAGAGTGTGTCTCCCCCAACGGCCTCGCTGGCGGAAATAAGTTTGGTGAGATCCTCCGGCATTTTGGCGGCACGGAACAGAAACGAGACGTCGTTCACGTCGAACTTCACTTCATCATCAGCGTTTGCGTTGGTGCCAATCGCGAATCCGGTGACAACCAACAGTGTGCGGCAAAGACATCGAGCAAAAGATCGTCGCATCGGCTGAACCTCCATCTTCAGGGACTCAATGACGAGCCTATCACAAACCGGCGGTCAGTCACCTAGGCTCGAAAAGCAGTCTGATCAACTACACCACATGTCTGGGGTGGAAACTACTACTTTCTGTTGGTGAGTTCAATCGTCGCCAAGCGTGAAATCCAAGGTTGTCCTCGTGGGAAGAAAGCCACGAGCCGTCGCGAAAGCCGGGGACCACAAAATCGACGCGGTTCGAGTTCCGTGTAAGATCGGCGGTGTTGACTCGTGCGAAGTGACCCTGTCACACAGCAAAAGAACTGGAAGGTGATACTCATGGCGACGGATGTTGGACTTTGGATCGAGCAGGCCAAGGCGGGTGACAGCGCGACGCTGGGGCGGTTGTTGGAGTCGTATCACAACTATCTGCGACTCCTGGCGCGGATCGAGATCGGTCGGCGGTTGCAGGGGAAAGTCGATGCGTCCGACGTGGTGCAGGAAACCTTCCTCGAAGCACATCGGCACTTTCCAAATTTTCACGGACATGCCGAAGGACAATTTGCTCAGTGGCTGCGCACGATTCTGGCGACGACGCTGGCGAACATCGTGCGGCGGTATTTGGGGACGCAGGCGCGCGATCTGCGATTGGAGCGACAGCTCGCCGAAGACTTGGATCAATCGACGTGCGCTCTGGGGCAGATCCTCGTCGATCCGCACAGTTCGCCGAGCCAGCAGGTGATGCACCGCGAGCAGAGTTTACTGGTGGCGGAAGCGATGGCACGGTTGCCGGAGGATTATCAAACTGTGCTCGTGCTACGTCACTTGGAGGGGCTGACGTTTCCGCAGGTCGCGGAACGGATGCAGCGGAGTGTCGATAGCGTTGAAAAGCTGTGGCTGCGCGGACTGACAAAATTGAAGAAAGAATTCAGTGTCGCGAGACCGTGATGAGTCAGCGGGCGGGGCGAAGTTTATGAAAACCACATTCGATGACGCGACCGATGACGATCCGCGCATCTTTGAAGCGTCGCGGGAATATCTGGCGGAGTTGGAAGCGGGGCGGCGGCCGGATCGACGAGAGTTCCTCGCTCGGATGCCGGAGTTGGCCGAGCAACTCTCCGAGTGCTTCGACGGGATTGAGTTGGCTCAGTCGTTGCGACCGCCGGTTCCGTCGCCGCAATTGCAGCCGGAGTTCACGGCCAGTCCGCTGGGAGACTTTCAGATTCTGCACGAGGTCGGACGTGGCGGCATGGGGGTCGTGTACGAGGCGATTCAGCTTTCGCTGGGCCGTCGAGTGGCTGTTAAGGTGCTGCCGTTTGCGGCCGCGCTGGATGCCAAGCAGCTTCAGCGTTTCAAGAACGAGGCGACGGCGGCGGCGCAGTTGCATCACACTCACATCGTGCCGGTGTATGCGGTCGGCTGCGAGCGGGGCGTGCATTTCTATGCGATGCAATTGATTGCCGGGCGGTCGCTCGCGGCGGTGATTCGTGAGCTGCGTGGCGATTCGCTCAGCGATCCAAGCTCCGCCTCTTTGGAGTCCACTGCCGCCTATCAAGCCAATGCCGCCGAACGCGCCGCGCCGACGCTGGCGACTTCGCGTGTCAGCACGACGACGCAGCATTCGGGGCGCAGCCGCGAGACCTTTCGGACCTCCGCCCGCATCGCGGCCGATGTCGCCGACGCGCTGGAGTACGCTCACGAAGCGGGCATCGTGCATCGCGATATCAAGCCGGCCAACTTGCTGCTCGACGCCAAGGGGACGGTGTGGGTCACGGACTTTGGACTCGCTCAAGTTGCCGCGGATGTTGGCGTGACGCAGACGGGTGATCTGGTCGGCACGCTGCGCTACATGAGTCCCGAACAAGCTTCCGGCCGCCGCGTCCCCGTCGATCATCGAGCGGATGTCTATTCGCTCGGCGCGACCTTGTACGAGCTGCTTTCTTTGACGCCGATCTTTTCCGGTTCCGATCGTCCGACATTGCTGCAGCAGATCCTCAACGACGATCCGCGTCCGCTGCGGCAGATCGACCGAGCGATCCCGGTCGAGCTGGAAACCATTGTGCTGAAAGCGACCACGAAGAGTGCCGCCGATCGGTACGCGACGGCGGGCGAGATGGCCGCCGATCTGCGGCGCTATCTGGATGAGTTGCCCATTCATGCTCGGCGACCGACGCTGGTGGACCGCGTGCGAAAATGGACGCGACGACATCCGTCAATTGTCGGAGCCGCTGCGCTGTTGTTGGTCTGTGGAGTCATCGGACTGTTGGTCACGACCGCCTTGGTGGCTCGTGAGCAAGCCGCGACCAAGGCTCGTGCCGAGGAGGCGGAAGCACGCTTCGAACTGGCTCGCCGTGCCGCGGACGAAATGATTCGGCTCGCCGAAGAAGAGCTGTCGGACAATCCGTTTCAAGAAGGCTTGCGGAAACGGCTGCTGGAAGCCGCGCTGGAGTACTACCAGGAATTCATCACTCAGCGAGGCACGAAGCCGGAGGCTCAGGTTGAGTTGGCGATCACTCGCGATCGTGTGAAACAAATCTTGGATGACTTGGCGGTGTTGCAAGCGGATCGGCAATCGTTTCTGTTGCGCGAGCCAGCAGTCCTCGCCGACTTGGCAGCGACGGCCGAACAACGGCAGCAGCTCGCCGCGATGACCGAACGACCTGCCGAGCCGCGTCGCGAATCCTTCCGCAGTCCGCGCGAAGTCCCCACCGAAGAGCAACGTCGCCGCACGCTGGCGATTGCTCGCGAACATGAAGCCGCGCTGGCGATGATTCTCAGTGCGGACCAACGGCATCGGCTGGGACAAATCGCGCTGCAATGCCAGGGGACGCGAGCGCTCCGCGAACCGGATGTCTCCAAGACGCTCAAGCTGACCGCCGAACAGAAAGATCGCCTGCGAGCCATCGAAGCCGAGGCGTTTCGCAGCTTCGCGGATCGGTTCCGCAAAGACTCTGCGAGGTCCGAGACCTTCGCGGATCTGGCCAAGGCCACGATGCAGCAGATGCTGGCGGTCCTGACCTCCGAACAACTGCACCAATGGCGCAGCCTGACCGGCAAGCCGTATCAAGGCCCGCTTTTCTTCCCCGGCCGGCAAGGCCCATCCGGTGGACCACTCCGCTGAACGCTCTTGATAACCGACGACCAGCCTCGTACTTTCGCTCGCCATGAGCCTGCTCTCGCCGACTGCCTGCCGAAATTTCTTTGCCGCCGCGCCGATGCGCCGGAGAGAAGTCTTGCGTGCTGGAGCTTTCAGTCTCGCGGGACTCGATCTGCCCCGGTGGTTTCAGTTGAACTCCGCCGCGCGGGCCGAAACCGCGACATCCGGCGGAGCACGCCCGCGAGCGAAGGCTTGCATCTTTCTCTTCATGTGGGGCGGGCCTGCACAACAGGACACATGGGATTTGAAACCAAATGCTCCCGTGGAATACCGTGGCGAGTTTCGGCCGATCGCGACGAAGCTGCCCGGCGTGCAAATTTGCGAGCATCTGCCGCAACTGGCTCAGCGAGCCGACCAGTTGGCGATCATTCGCTCGATGACGCACGGTGACGTCGATCACACGTTGGCCACGCACCTGCCGCTGACCGGCCGAGCGGTCCCGCGTCGCGGTGCGCCGCTGCCCGAAGACTGGCCGAGCATCGGAGCCGTGCTCGCTCGACTGGGCCGAGGACGCGGGCCGCTCCCGCCGTTCGTCTCGATGATGCCGGTCGTCCCCAACGGAGCTCCGCGATTCGTGGAGGAATCTCACGGCCAAGGAGCGGGCTGGCTCGGCCCGACGTTCAATCCCATGCGAATCGACGCCGACGGCAGCAAGCCTGACTACAAGGTCGGCGATTTTGCGTTGCACGCCGACGTGCCGGAGTTGCGATCCCACAATCGGCGCGAATTGCTCGCCGGCATCGACCGGCAACTTCGCGGTCTCGAACAACACGCGATCGTCGCGGCCACTCGCAGTCACTACGACCGAGCGTTCTCGTTGCTGTCGTCGCGCGGAGCGGTCGAGGCGTTCGATCTGACTCGCGAGCCAGCGGCCGTCCGCGAACGATACGGCATGAATGCGCATGGCCAATCGGTGCTGCAAGCTCGGCGTTTGGTCGAGGCGGGCGTGCCGCTCGTCACCGTCTTCTGGCCGAACGACGGCATCACCAACGTCAGCGTTTATTGGGATACTCACAACCGCAATTTCATCGACTTGAAGACGCGGCTGTGCCCCGTCACCGATCAAGCCTTCAGCGCGTTGCTCGACGATCTACGAGAGCGCGGGATGCTCGACGAAACGCTCATCGTCTGGACCGGCGAGATGGGCCGCACACCGCGTGTTGCTCAAAGCGTTGTCGGCGGCGCGGGTGCCGGTCGCGATGGACGAGATCACTGGCCGAGCTGTTTCACATCGGTCCTCGCAGGGGGAGGCATTCGCGGAGGAATCGTGTACGGTTCCAGCGATCGCTTCGCCGCGTATCCCGCCAACAATCCTACGTCGCCAGAAGACTTGGTTGCCACGATCTATCACAGTCTCGGTGTCGATCCCCACTTGCAGTTGCCCGACAACCTCGGCCGGCCACTCACGATTTGCGAAGGGACGCCGATTCAGGCGATCTTGTAGAACGCGGCCAGCCCGGGGAGGTAAGGCGGCGGAAATGGTGCCTTAAACCAACTCTCGCATCGGCTGCACGCCGTCGTTGACAAGATTTTGTGGGACACCGGCTCCATCGAAGATGCGGACGCGGCCGACGTCGAGGCCCGCGCACTTGTAGAGCGTGGCGAAGACCTCTTGGAATTTGACCGGCCGCTCGACGGCGTGCTCGGCCTTGCGGTTCGTGCGGCCGATGACTTGGCCGGTCTTCATGCCGCCGCCAGCCAGCATCGCGCAAGAAACTTGCGGCCAGTGGTCGCGCGAGTTGTTGTTGTTGATCTTCGGAGTCCGGCCGAACTCGCCCCAGACGACGACTGAAACGTCGTTGTCCAAGCCCCGCTCGTGCAGATCGGTCACGAGTGCGGACAAGCCTTGGTCGAGCAACGGAAACTCTTCACGAGACATCGGAAAGTTCATCCCATCGCCACCGTGCCAGTCCCAGCGGCTGTAGTTCAGCGAAACGTAGCGTGCGCCCGCTTCGACCAGTCGCCGAGCCACGCAGAAGTTCTCGATCATCCGCGGCGCGCCGTCGCGCATGAATTTCTCATCGCTTTTGCCATACCGAGCCAGCACGCGCGGGTCTTCCTTCGACAGGTCGAGTGCCTCGGCCAACTTCGATGTCGTCAGAATGCCGAGCGCTTGCTGCGTGTAGACATCGACGCTCTCCATGACTCCCTTGCTGTCAGCCGAGCGAACGAAGCCGTCAAACGCCTTCATCAGTTGGTCGCGGTCTTGCAAACGCTCCAGCGAGATGCCTTTCAAGATCATCCCCTCCGGCGAACTGCGGGCTTTGCTGCCGAGCAAATTGAATGGCGTGTGTGCGACTCCCAGAAAGCCTCCGTCCGCCGGCTCGCCCCAAGTCCGATTGCCGACCGTATACATGAGCGCGACGTTCGGCGGGACGGCTCCGTTGGTCGCACCTTGCAGCTTCGAGATCCACGATCCGGCGGCCGGCCAACCTCCCGGCGGCTTGCGATCCGACTTGCGGCGGCCGGTCATGCACTGATAGCCGTCGTGCAAACCATCCGCGTCCGAGATCGACCGCACCGGCACGAACTTGTCCATCATCTGAGCCATGCGTGGGAACAACTCGCAGATCTCGATGCCCGGCACGTTGGTCTCGATCGGCCGGAACTCACCCCGAATCTCCACCGGCGCATCCGGCTTCAAATCCCAGAGGTCAATATGTGATGGGCCTCCTGGCATATAGATATTGATAATTGCCTTATGAGAAGATCCGGTTCTCGCTTCGCTCTCCGCTCGCAAGACGTTCGGCAGCGCGAGTCCTCCCAACGCGAAGCCGCCAATCGTCAGAAAGGATCGACGCGACAGCCCATCGCAAAAACTCGCTTCGTCGTTCGTGGGACGTCCCAGAATTGTCAACATGGCAGGCTCCGTAGGTGGGGTTGAAGTAGCCGCGTTCGCCAGAACGCGGGGAGGTCCGATGTAGCCGCGTTCGCCAGAACGCGGGCGGCACTTGGCGGGAGGCCCGCACTCTGGCGTGTGCGGCTACGAGGAAGTTCTCAGCTCATCAGCAGCGGGAAGGGATCGCCCTTCGTCAGTTGGAAGGGGCGGTTCTGTTGGTCGTGCAGTTCGGTGTGCGGGTCGATGCCGAGCATGTGATAAATCGTGGCCACGAAGTCCGCCGGGCCAACCGGATTCTCGGCCGGATAGCCACCGAGCTTGTCCGAGGCACCATAAGTCTGGCCCCCTTGAATGCCGGCTCCGGCAAACAAGACATTATATAATTCCGGCCAATGTTCTCGTCCGCCGTTCTTCAGGGTCACCTTGGGCGAGCGACCGAACTCCGAAGCGACGATGACCAGCGTCTCGGCGAGTTCACCGGTCGCCGCCAAGTCGGTCATCAGTGCGTAGAACGCATGATCGAACGCCGGGATCAATTCCTCTTTCAACGCGGTGAAGTTGTTCCAGTGAGTGTCCCAAGCGAAGCCGTTCTTCCCCTGAGTCCGTTGCCAATTGCATTGCACCAGCCGAGTTCCCGCTTGCAGCAATCGTCGGCCGAGCAGCACCGACTGGCCGAACAAGTTGCGGCCGTATCGCTCGCGAGTCTCGGCATCGACGACAGACAGATCGACCGCACGACGCACAACCTCCGAACCGACCACGTCGAGTGCCTTCGCTTGATTGTCCTTCAGTGACTGAGCCAACGCGCCGTCGCGGAGGTACTCGACCTGCTGGTTGAGTTGATCGACGAGACCGACTCGGCGGCGAATCACCGTCGGGTCTTCGTTGGGGACGAGCGGCAAGTGCTCCAACCGAAAATTGTCGTCGTTGGGATTGCCGCCGGTGAGCATCGGGTCGTACTTCGGGCCGAGCATCCCGGCGAACTGACCGGCTCGGCGGCCACCGGCCACGTCCATGCGATGCGGCACGATGATGAAGGGGAACATCGGCCCTTGGCCCGGAGCAATCTTCGACAGGCACGCGCCGAGGTGCGGCATATCCGCCCGCGACATCGAATTCACATCGGGCACCGAGCCGGGGTACATGGCTCCGGTAAACATCCAATAAGAACCGCGGCCATGATCGTTGTGTGTGTGGTTCATCGAGCGGATCAGCGCCATCTGATTCATCAGCTTGGCCGACAGCGGACAATGCTCGCCAAAGCGGATCGACGGAACCGAGGTCGCGATCGTGTCGAACTCACCCCGAATCTCGACTGGAGCATCCGGTTTTGGATCGAACATGTCATGCTGCGGATGTCCACCAGATAAATAGAGCAGAATGCACCGCTTCGCCTTGCCGAATCCTGGACCGCGTTTCGTAGACTGACTCTCCGAGTCGGGCCGCCTGGAACCCGCCGAAGCCGCGCGACTCAGCAGATCGCTCAGCGCCACGCCGCTCATCGACAACCCGCCGACGCGAATCATCTCGCGGCGGCTGAACCCCTGCGTGGTCGGAAACCTCGGCCCCAACAAGCTCAGCATTTTGAATCTCCGTGAACTCGCCGGGTGCTTTCCCCGGACCTGCGGATTACCATCCCCGACCATCAAACTTGGCCGATGGGTGCGGCACTCTAGCCTGATCGGCTGGGAGTGACAAACAGGATTAAGGAGTTGTGATCACGGCCATCGGCTTTCTGCTCACGGCGTTCGGCCGAAAGCAGAATGCCGATCGCCGAAAGCCGTTATTCCATTTTTTCTCAATCGCAGGGTTCAGGGTTTATGCGCGTGAATGTTTCGATCCTGTCGCTGGTCCTCATGCTTTTTTGGTCGAGCACCGCGTTTCCTCAAGCATTTGTCGAGCAGCTTTCGCCGCCGGTGTTGCAACGCGGAACGGTCAACCGGATCGAAGTGCTCGGCAACGACATGACGGAGGCGGTGGGGCTGTGGAGTTCGTTGCCGGCGGACCTGTTTCGTGCTCGGCCGGTTGAACCCAGCGGAGCGAACCGAGCTGTGTTTGATGTCGAATTGAACGCTCAAGTCCCGCTCGGCTTGTATGGACTGCGGCTGGCGACTCGCAGCGGGCTGAGCAACGTGCATTTGTTTTTGATCGATGAGTTGCCGGTGACTCGTAAATCCGAAATCAGCCGGAACGCGCTAGCGTCCGGTTCTCAGGTTTCGGATGCCTCACAACAACCGGACGCTATCGCGTTCCGGCTGATGGCGGATCACGTCAAACTGCCGGTGTGCATCACTTCGATCTGCCGTCCGGCGACGATCGACCGCTATTCGATCACTGTCGAGAAGGGCCAGCGCGTCGCCTTCGAGGTCATCGGCAACCGGCTCGGCAAGGACTACGACCCGCTGGTGCGAGTCCGCAGTGCGACTGGCAAAGTGGTGGCCGAGTGCGACAACTCGGTTGGGCTGTTCTTCGATTGCCGGTTCGCTCACACGTTTGCCGAGGCGGGCAGTTACACCGTCGAGGTCCGCGACTCGCGGTTTGAGGGGCATCCGACATGGCACTACGTCTTGCGAATGGGTGACTTCCCGGAGGCGCGCGTGTCGGTGCCGTCTGCGGTACGAGTCGGCGAGCCAACCACGCTCTCGTTCCCGCAGGTTGCGGGATTGCAGTTGCCGCTTCCAGTGTGGCACGACGCTCCGCGTCGTGAGTTGCGACGCGGAGCGTCGCACCACACTGGCGACACATTCTTCCAAGAGGTGCGGCACTCACCGATCGGCCTCGCGACTTGGATTCCGCTCACGATCAGCGACCTGCCGACGGCGATCGAAGTTGAGCCGAATGACACACTGGAGACGGCGACTCTCGTGGCGACAAAGGTTCCAGCAACTTTGAACGGAGTGCTCGGTAAGCCGGGGGATGTCGATTGGTTCGCGTTCGAGTTGGCCAAGGATCAGAAGCTCCGCATTCAAGGCTTCGCGCGCACGATTGGCTCGGCGGCGGATTTGGAGTTGGTGCTGTTCAATGCCGATGGTCGCGAGGCTCGGCGCGTGGATGACACTGAACTCGACGAAGCCAGCTTCGATTTCAAAGCGGACAAGGCCGGGCTGTATCGCCTGCAAGTCCGCGACCTGTCACGCGACGGCGGGCCGGAGTTCGCCTATCGCATCGACGTCAAGGAGGGGGGACCACAGTTTCAACTGCTCGCCGAAGCGGCTGATCTCACCGTGCCGCAAGGGACGTATCAGCCGCTGTCGCTGAAGGTGACTCGGACTGAGTTCAATGGTGAGATTCATCTTGAACTGCGGGGCGCTCCCGCTGGCGTGACGCTGGAACCGAACGTGATCCCCGCCGGAGCGACTGAGTTTGTTGGCCGCATCATGGTCGCACCGACAACGCCGGACGGACTCTTCACGCTGCAAGTCCTCGGCACAGCGGTCCCCACGGTCGCTGAAGTCGCCAAACTTCAGACCGGCAGTGGCACGGATGTTGGAAAACCTGAACCCCAAAGTCTGGCGACTTTGGCTACTGCGAAGACCCGGCCGCTCGTCGATCGGCAACTCAAGAACGTGGACTTGATCCCCTACGCGCTGCGCGAGGATCAGCGACATCTGCCGCCGTCGCTCACCAACCAGATCGCGCTGATGATCGCGCCACCTCCTCCGTTCGATGTTGAGCTGCCGGAAACATTGATCCGGCTGACTCGCTATCAAACCGCCGAGTTCCCCATCGTGACGACTCGCGTTTCCGACTTCGCGTCACCGATCACGTTTGCCGTGACCGGAGGCCAGATCGGCGTTGAGCGTGAAGAGCGAAACCAACTCTATGCGCGATTTGCTCCGGCGACGGTGGATCGGCAGACGACCTCTGGCACGTTCTTCAATCGCATCCTCACGAATCTCGCGAAGCACCGTGTTGATCTCACCGCGACTGCCGAGGTCAACGGACACCGAGTCAATCTGATCCGCACCTTCACACTCGAAGTGCAGAGCGCGTTCAAGCCGACGATCGAGCCTGAGTTGCTCACCACCGAACCGGGCGGCAGCGTGAAATTCAAACTGCTCGCCAACCGAGTCGCCACGTTCGACGGGCCGGTGACGTTCACATTCGGCCCGCAGTCGGGATTCACGTTTCCCGAAACCATCACGATCCCGAAAGGGGCCGAGTCCGTTGAAGTCGAACTCAAAGCCGATCCAAAGCTGAACCCCGGCCGACACAATCTGCGTCAGCAAGTCGCTGGCTTCGTCGGCAAGTACGAAGAGAGTTTCAACCTGCCCAACATCCCGATCGAAATCAAAAAGCCGGTGACACCATGACAGATTGATTGAACAGAAGGTCGCGGAGATCGCAAAGGTCGGACAAGAAGCCGAAGCAAGAAAAGGCGTCCGTCGAGTCAAAGCGTTCCATTTGGCCTTCCTTTGCGTGGCTTTCCTTTGCGTCCTTTGCGAGCTTCTGTTCAAACCCATTTTCAATCTTCTGTCCAAGGCACGAACGATTTCTCAATCTTAGAGTCATTGAAACCATGCGAGTTGATCTTCATCGAATCTGTCTGGCTCTGTCGTTGTGTACGACCGCCCTGTTCGCCGCCGAACCGGCATCCTCGCTTCGTGTCGAGCCAACAGAAATTGTTCTGCATGGTCATCGGGCGTCGCAGCAGTTGTTGATCAGTGAGCCGCAGTCGGGCGGCGCGATGGCGGATGTCACGCGGGATGTGACTTTCGAGAGCCTCGCTCCGGCGATTGCTCTCGTCACGCCGAGCGGCCGGATCGTGCCGCGTGGGCATGGCACGACGGAGATTGTGGTGCGGCACAGCGGACGCGAGGTGCGAGTGCCGCTGAAAGTGGTGGGTTACTCGCAAGCGGACCCCGTGGACTTTCAGACCGACGTGATTGCCGCGATCAGCAAGGCGGGCTGCAATCAGGGAGCCTGTCATGGATCGCCGCAGGGCAAGGGTGGGTTTCGTTTGAGTCTGCGGGGATTCGATCCGGTGCTCGACTTCGCGACGTTGACTCGTGAAGAGTTTGGCCGGCGGACGAATCCGAATGCGGCGGACGAAAGTTTGATCTTGAGGAAAGGGCTTGCCGAAGTGCCGCATCAAGGCGGCGCGCGATTCAAACGGACTGATGCCGAATACCAACTTCTGCGAGCTTGGATCGACGAAGGTTGCCGACCGTCGCTTGCGCCGCCAGCAGTGACTCCGCCAGGCAACACTGCCAAGAAGTCTCCTGCTCCGGCGGCTCCGAAGTTGGTGCGGTTGGAAGTGCTGCCGGGTGCGCGGCGATTGGCGGAGAATCGTCCGACGCAACAACTCATCGCGCGAGCACACTTTGACAACGGGATCGTGCGGGACGTGACCGATCTCTCCGTCTTCTCGACGAACGAGAAGGAAGCAGCGTCGGTCAACCGAAACGGGCTGGTCGAGTTCTCTCGGACGGCGGAGGTCGCGTTTCTCGTGCGGTATCTCGACCGGATCACTGGAGTGCGGTTGTCGTATTTGCAGCGCGATTCGGAGTTCGTGTTTCGCTCTCCGGCCGAGTCGAACGCCGTCGATCGACACGTCTTCGCGAAGCAGCGCGAACTGCAATTGCTCCCCGCCGAGTTGGTTCGTGACGACGTCTTCCTGCGGCGCGTCTTTCTGGACGTGACCGGTGTCCTGCCAACTCCCGATGAAGCGAAGCGGTTTCTCGATTCAACGGACGCCAGCAAGCGAGCGAAGCTGATCGACGAACTGCTGGAGCGCGACGAGTACGCGCAGCTCTGGGCGTTGAAGTGGGCCGATCTGATGCGTGGCAGCGATGTGACGATCAGCCGCCGCGGCGTGCATAGCTTTCATCGGTATCTCGTCGAACGCTTCCGAAATGATCGGCCGTTTGATGAGTTCGCGAGAGAGACGCTGACCAGTCTCGGCAACACGCTGCACAAGCCGGGAGCCAATTTTCATCGCATCGCCCGGACTCCCGACGAGGCGGCTGAGGCGATGGCTCAACTGTTTCTCGGCGTGCGGATCGGCTGCGCGAAGTGCCACAATCATCCGTTCGAGGCGATTACTCAGGACGACTATTACGGACTCGCCGCCTACTTCGCTCGCGTGAAGTTCAAAGGGAAGCAGTTCATGGTCGATGACGAGATCATCTATCTCGACCGCAACGGCGAGGTGCGGCATCCGACCAAGAACGTGAATCTCGCTCCGATCGCGTTGGGAGTCCCGGCTTCCGAGATGCCGGGTTACACGAGTCCGGCGGGCGAGCTGACTCCTGACGATGATCGCCGTGAGCGGCTCGTCGCGTGGCTCACGCGCGCCGAAAACCCGTACTTCGCGCGTTCGACCGTGAACCGAGTTTGGTATCACCTGTTCGGCCGAGGGATCGTCGAGCCGGTCGATGACTTCCGCGATACGAACCCGCCATCGAATCCGGAGCTGCTCGACGAACTCGCGCGGACGTTTGTGGCCAGCGGTTATCGCATCAAGCCGGTGCTGCGGCTGATCCTGAATTCGAGCAGCTATCAACTCGATGCTCGGCCGGTCGCGAAGCAATCGCGATACGCGGCGGCTGCCGATCCGTACTTCACGCACTCGGTCCCACGCATGTTGACCGCCGAACAACTGCTGGACGCGGTCTGCACCGTGACCGGCGTTCCCGAAGAATTCCCCGGCTACCCGCGCGGCACGCGAGCGATCGAACTCGCCGAGGGGGCGATCGAACACCCGTTCCTCAAAGCGTTCGCGAAGCCGGTTCGCGACGTGACCTGCGAGTGTGCTCGCGAAGACGATCCCTCGCTGAGCCAAGTCATCCATCTGCTCAACAATCGCGGCATCGTCGAGAACATCAAGTCGTCGAGCAGCCACGTCAGCCGTTGGCTCGCGGCCGGTAAGAGCGATGACGAACTCACGGAGTCGATCTACCTGCTGACTCTCAGCCGCCGCCCGACCACCGGCGAAAGAGACTTGGTCCGCGCACATCTCGCGAAGGTCGCCGATCGGAACGCTGGCTACTTCGATCTCCAGCACGCACTGCTGAATTCCAACGAGTTCCTGTTGCGGCATTGAGTGGGGCCGCGAGCCTCGGTGTTCCAAAAACATGGCAAATCGGTCTAAGCTGTCGGGCATGAAGCCAGTTCATTTCGCCGCTCTTTCGTTGAGTCTGCTCGCGTTCATAGCGGCTCTGATCGTCCTGCCGTGGAGTTGGCGTCCCCCGTCACATCCGGTGCTGACCAGTGGGCCGCGCGAATCGTTGGCAGCGACCTCGAAGACGACCTCGCAGACGCTATCGCGTGCCGATCAGTCGCTGATCCGAGTGGCCGTCACCGCGACGCCTCAAAAACAGATCGAACTGTCGGTCGATGGGGCGTATCAACTACGTCCCGTTGGCAGCGACAAAGTTCTGTCGCGCGGTCAGCAGTTGGCCACCAGCACCGTCACCGCGACCAGCAACGGATTCAAGATCGGCAAGTCGGAGTTCGCGGTGACTCGGCTGGAGATCATCCCCACACAATCGCCGTCGGTGTGGGTCAACGGCCACCAGTATCGCGGCAAGGTGCGGCTGTTCCGACGCGCGGGGGGTGGCATTCTGGCGGTCAACGTGCTGCCGCTGGGTGACTACCTCGGCAGCGTCATCGACAGCGAGATGCCGCTGTCGTTCGGCGAAGAGGCTCGCAAGGCACAAGCGATTGCCGCTCGCACCTACGCTCTGGACGTGATTCGCAGCGACGAGGGGGACGCGGACTTCGACCTGTTCGCATCGACCAGCAGCCAGAAGTATCTCGGCGTGCAATACCGCGACGGCTCACGACGGCTGGCGGGCGAGAGCGAGGCCAGCCGCCAAATCGTCCGTGAGACCAGCGGCATGGTCTGCACGTTTCAAGGACGGCTCTTCCGCACTTATTACTCGGCCGCCTGCGGCGGGCACACGACACAAGGCAGCGCGGTCTTCTCCGACGCTGTCGCCGCGCTCAAGAGCGTTCCCTGCGACTTCTGCCGCGAGGCCAAGCTCTATCGCTGGCAAGCCGATCTGCCCAAGTCCGACGTCGAGGCGAAACTCAAAGCGTACTTTCGCTCAGAGGGAAAGACCTTGGACAAGCTGCAATCGATCAAGCTCGTCAGCGGCAATCCCGATCGCGGCGGCGAAGTCCCGGAGTTCGAGGTCCGTGACGGCAAGCGCGCGCTGCGTCTCTCGGCCGCGACGCTGCGACGGCAAGTGTCGGTCAGCACGCTCTACAGCCCGTTCTTCAAGATCACCGAACAGTCCGGCACGCTGCACTTCGACGGCCGAGGCCACGGTCATGCCGTCGGATTCTGCCAATGGGGAGCACGCGGTCAGGGCCTGCTCGGCAAGAGTTGCAACCAGATCCTGCGGTATTACTACTCCGGCGCGACCATCGTGCAGTTGCAGTGAGCCGTGTCGAGCTTGCGCGAGCCGTGATACCATCGCTGCCACGAATGAGACAGGCGAGCGGGGTGGCGTCAGCCCCCCGGTTGAACGGCGAAGACACCGGGGGGCTGACGCCGCCCCGCTCGCCAGGACGTCCTTCCGATTTTCCACGAGGCACTCATGGCTGGTTTCGATCACGGTTCCGCTCATCCCAAAGAAGTGGAAGATGACGTTCAAGTCGCTCGGCGATCGCGCATCGGTTTGCGGTTGTTCGCCGTTTACTGCGCGGCTTACGGAGCGTTCATGCTGCTGAATGCGTTCGCTCCGAAGGTCATGGAAGCAACATTCGGCGGCGTGAATCTCGCCATCTGGTACGGCTTCGGCTTGATCGGCGGAGCGTTGGTGATGGCGCTGCTCTATGCGTGGCTGTGCCTCGAAAAGCCGGGAGAGTTGTCGGAAACGCAACCGGTTGCCGCTCAGCCAACTCAGAGCCAGAATGGTCCGCGAAACTAACTGACGCTCCGCGAGGTCAAGCCATGTTGCATCCCGAAACGCTCGAAGCCTATCGCAAGATGACGCCATCCGAACGGCTGAAGCTCACGCTGGAGATGACTCGCGAGAACACGAAGTTCCTGCTCGCCGGCCCACCGGAAATCGTGGCTCGGCGATTTGAACTGCTGCGGCGGCAAAACGACGAACGAAATCGCCGCATGTTGGAAGGCATGGCAAGGACTCGGAAACCATGACTCTCGACGAACTGCACGATCCATTGCGGGACTTCGTGGACGTGTTCGAACGATTGCACATCCCGTATGCCCTCATTGGCGGGCTGGCCGTGGGAGTGCATGGCATTCCGCGACCAACGCACGACATCGATTTCACGATCACCGTGGATCGGTCGCGACTGCCGGAGTTCTTCAACGCCGTGAACGAGATCGGGTACGACGTTCCTCAAGAGTTCGCCACAGGCTGGGTGGATCAAGTCGCTGGCTTGGCTTTGGTCCGAGCACGGCAATGGATTCAGGGAAAATCCATCGACATTGATTTGTTCTTGGCAGAGTGCCAGTTCCAAGAGTCACTCATGCAGCGTCGCGTGGAAGCCACCATCGAAGGGATTTCCACTTGGATTGCCTCCGCCGAAGACATCATCTTGTTGAAGCTGTTGGCCAGCCGCCCGCGTGATCTCGGTGATGTGGAAGATATCTTGTTGGTTCAAGGCCAGCTCAATGAGCCATACCTGCGACATTGGGCGGACGAGTTGGGTGTGCGATCGCAACTGGAGAAGGAACTGGCTGAGTTCCAGCAATAGCCCTGGAGTGCTGCGGCTTGACGATGAAAGCAATTTATGATGTCTTGAGTTGTGGTGTCGATCTGTCAAAAGCGGAGAAGGTGATCTTGAATTTGAGTCTTTCCTGGAGGCCCTTTTATGATGGGACACAAAACAGAGCGTTCAAATTCTGTCGGATCGGACGAAGTCGCTGAAAACCGAAGCGGCGAAGAAGACACGAAAACGCCGAACTGCAACCTCTAAAGGATCGCGATGATCTACGAACCTTCGACTCTGGCCGTGGCGATCTTCGCTGTGTTTGTCGGCATCACGCTCGGCCTGAGCTTCTATCTAGGAAGACGTGCCAAATCGGCGAGCGGTTACTTCGCGGCCGGCGGCGGGATTCATTGGTGGTGGCCGAACCGCTCAAGCGGATGGGGAAGTTCACGTTTGCCGATGCGTTCGATAGCCAGTTTCACTCGCGCGGCATCAAACGGACGGCGACGATCAGCACGCTGGCGGTGAACGCGATTGCGGTCTGATACTACCCTCGATACCGTGCCCTTCAGCGACGTCACACTCACAAAAAAAGACTTGGGCGATGAAATTCGTCGTACTGATTCCCACGACAGACAACGGCGGCAAGCCGTTTCCGCAGTCGAAGTTGATCCGAATCATCGACCGCTTCAACGAACAGTTCGGTGGCTCCTCTGTGGAAGGCCCCGTGTTTGGTTCGTGGAAGAACGACCGAGGCGAGATCATGCGAGACACGCTACTCAAGCTGAGTGTCGTGACGTCCGACGATCGTGAAGAAGAGGCCCGGCGAATGGTTCGCCGGATCCGTCGAGAACTCAAACAGGACGCCATGTATTTCGAGGTCATTCGTGATGACGGTGTCGAGTTCATCCGCTAAGAATCCCTCGATCTTCCGGCCTTGTCCTATCGGATCGGAGATTGATCCATGAAAACGTCGAAAACAAAAACGGAAACACCCGCGAAAGAGTTGCTGGCGATCGCTCATGGCAAATCGAAGTCCGCCAAGACTTGGCCGGAACTGCACAACGCCGTCTTTGGTCCCGGTGGCCCGTATGGCCGGCTGTTTCCCACGCTCAGCCAGCGAACCGCGTTTTCCAAGACTTCCGAGCACAAAGCCATTTTGAAAATGATGGAGTCGCTCCCCGCGCCGGCCCGCGAGGCCGACGTCGATGCGTACAGCGGCAAGTTGCTGGTGCGATTGCCAAAGACGATTCACGCTGCTTTGGCGCGCGAGGCCGAAACGGAAAACGTCAGTCTCAATCAACTGATCGTGGCCAAACTCTCCGCTCAAATTCGGGAAGTCGTGCGGCTTTAAGGTCCGTCACAACTCTTTGAGCAACCGCGTTGAGGCAAAGAGAGTGCTCGAATTCTGTCTGACCTAGCAAAGTCGTTGAAAACCGAAGTGGCGAAGAAACCGCGAAAACGCCGAACCGCAACCACCAAAGGATCACGATGATCTACGAACGCTCGACTCTGGCTGTGGCCATCTTCGCTGTCTTTGTTGGCATCACGCTGGGACTCAGCTTTTATCTGGGGCGGCGCGCGAAGTCGGCGTCCGGGTACTTCGCCGCCGGCGGCGGGATTCATTGGTTTGTGAACGGGATTGCGTTCGCCGGGGACTATCTCTCGGCGGCGAGCTTTCTGGGCATTTGCGGGATGATTGCGTTTTACGGGTACGACGGGTTTCTGTATTCGATCGGCTATTTGGCGGGTTGGATTGTGGCGTTGTTCGTGGTGGCCGAGCCGCTCAAGCGGATGGGGAAGTTCACGTTTGCCGATGCGCTCGACAGCCGGTTTCAGTCGCGGGGGATCAAGATCTCGGCGGCGATCAGCACGCTGGCGGTGAGCATTTTTTACTTGATCCCGCAGATGGTCGGAGCCGGCGCGCTGATCAAACCGCTGCTCGGCTTTTCCCACGCCACGGGAGTCATCACCGTCGGAGCCGTCGTGATCCTGATCGTCACCACCGCCGGAATGGTCAGCACCACCTACGTCCAATTCATCAAAGGCTCACTGCTGGTCGTCTTCAGCACCGTGCTCGTCGTGATGATCTTGAATCGCGGGTTTGAAGCCCCACGCTCCGACCTTCCTGGTCTTCCTGGTGGCGGGATCGTGGGAATAACGTCTGTCGAAGAACTCAATCAAAAACTGGTTGAGCGAGGCGAAGCAATTCCTCCCACCGGAAGTTGGAAGGGACGTCCGTTCGTGCGATTCAAAACGAGTGATCCTGACATCTTCGAAACCACGTACTGCACCGCATCGCCGCCACAGGACGTTCCTCACGCTGCCATGTTTCACCTTTCGCATTGTCAAACAGTGACCACGACGACGGACGGTCGAAAGATCATCGTTGGCGATCCGACAATCGACTTCGACGTCGACGACGAAGAAGCGCCGGCCGAACGCCGCAATCTTTCGAAAGTCGACTTGTTCGTTTCGCAAAGGCAGATCACACCCGTCGGAAATTTGACCCGACTCACGGTCAATGACTCATCGCCTGACAAGACAGGGCCACTCGGTCCAATCGAATATCTCAGCGTTCTGAAACAGAGCGAAGTGTTGCTCTATCAAAACGAAACGCTGATTGACGATGACGGCTCGAAGACGACGGTCTATTACGCGAAACAAACTTCGGGAAGCGACGTTCTTCGTCCCGGCAATCATCCGACGTTCAAAGGCATCCGTAGCGACAAGCTGACGGACAAGCTGAACTTTCTGTCGCTGATGCTGGCGTTGTTTGGGGGGACGGCGTCGTTGCCGCACATTCTCATCC
>JBJXEX010000031.1:0-16858 GCA_046156195.1 Planctomycetaceae bacterium
CGGTTGCTTCAAGAACTTCCAAACGCTCCCTCACGGTCGCGGCTCCCAAAAGTTCACAGCCTCGGAGCGTCACACCACCTTGCGAAAGGCGATCATGTCCGCGCTGAATCCGCATCACGCCGTGTACGTCGGCAGCTTCGACCCGCTGACGCTGGGGCATCTCGACATCATTCGTCGCGGGGCGGGGCTGTTCGACAGGCTGACCGTGGGGATCGGGCTGAACCCCGATAAGAACCCGCTGCTGACGCCGGAGGAGCGCGAGTCGATGTGTCGGCGGGCCAGCGAATCGTTTCCCAACGTCGAGGTGAAATGCTTCACCGGCCTGACCGTCAACTTCGTGCGTGAGTGCGGCGCGGCCGTGATGCTACGCGGCGTCCGGACGCTGACCGACATCGAAACAGAATTCACGATGACGTTGGCCAACCGCGCGCTCGACCCGGCCATTGAAACGGTCTTCCTCATGGCGAGCGAAAAGTACTCGCACATCTCCAGCAGTCTCATCAAGCAGATCGCCAGCCTGGGCCGAGGCAACACGGCCGAGCAACTCAAATCCTTTTTGCCGAGTGAGATCATCGAACCGTTGCTCGCCAAGTTTCGCGAGGTCGGATGAGCGTGTACGTTGCGAGGCGGCAACGTCCTGGTGTTTCTGGGAAACATCGGGGCGAGACTGCTCGGTCATTGAGAGCTACGTCTCGGTCGAATTCTTCTGCCCCTCACGGAATCCAGGGGAGGCCACCGTCGCGCGTGGTCCATTGGTCTCTACACAACTCGAAATGGTCTGCAATTTCACCATCTCTGCACTCTTCGCTTCTCTGCGGTAAAGTGACGGAAACTGCCTTCTTACCGCAGAGAAGCGAACTGCGCAGAGATAAGGCGGGCCGCATGAGCGGCGGGTTGCGGCTTCGCTCGGTACGGTGTTTGCCAATTCGTGGACGACGAACTCTTCCACGAGGGGACTCCATGAAGACCGTGCTGATTTGCCATGAGGATGCTCGGCTGGACCAGTTGGGTTTGGCGGGTTGGTTGGCTTCATTCTCGGAGCTGGCGGGGATCATCGTGCTGCGCGAGCCACGGCAACGGATGTGGCAACGAGTGCGGCGAGAGTACCGGCGCAGTGGACTGGTTCGATTCGCCGATGTGCTGGCGTTTCGAGTTTATTACCGGTTGTCCCTCGCCAAACGGGATCGGGCTTGGGAAGAGGCCGAAGTGAATCGGCTCACTCGTTTGTATCCGGCACCGGCGCTGGCTCCGCGAGTCTGTGTCACCAGCAGTCCCAACTCACCCGAAGCGAAAGCGTTCTTGGCAGAGTTGGAACCGGATGTGGTGCTGGCTCGGTGCAAGACGTTGCTCAAGCCCGATGTCTTTACGATCCCGCGATTGGGAACCTATGTGCTGCATCCGGGGATGTGTCCGGAGTATCGCAACGCTCACGGTTGCTTTTGGGCGCTCGCGAACAATGAGCCACAGAAGGTGGCCGTGACGTTGTTGCGGATCGACGCGGGAATCGATACCGGTCCCGTCTTTGGCTACTACACCTGCGAGTTCGATTCCGTTCAGGAATCGCATGTTGTCATTCAAGCTCGGTCGTTGACTGCGAACCTCGACGCGATCCGCCGCAAGTTCGCCGAAATCGAATTGGGAACGGCTCAACCGCTAGAGACTCGCGGACGCGCGTCCGCCGTGTGGGGACAGCCGTGGTTGACGAAGTATTTCTGTTGGAAAAGCACTGCTCGAAGAGAAGCCCATGCAAGCTGCCAGCCTGCTCTATCATGACGTCGTGCCCACTGGAGAACCGGAAATCAGCGGTTTCTCCGGCGCGGTCGCCAATCGGTACAAACTGACTCGCGAGGTCTTCGAGGACCACCTGCGAGCGATCACCACTTGTCCGCAGCAACGCTGTGCGACGGCGAGTGAAATTCTGTCTGGAGAAATCGACGACGCCTGCCCGTGCTTGCTGACGTTTGATGATGGCGGAGTCTCGGCGCTCACAGAGATCGCCAATCGGCTCGAAGCACTCGCTTGGCGCGGGCACTTCTTCATCACGACCGATCGCATCGGCCAACCTGGCTTCCTGTCGGCCGAGCAGATTCGGGAACTCCATCAGCGCGGCCACATCATCGGCACGCATTCGTGCTCGCATCCTCGGCGGATTGATCAACTCGACGAGTCCGAGTTGCGTCGCGAGTGGTCGCAGTCCTCCGCCGTGTTGGCGGACATTCTGAAAACGCCGATTTGGTGCGGCTCGGTTCCCGGCGGCTTCTTTTCTCGGCGAGTGGCGTTGGCCGCGCAGCATGCCGGACTGAAGCTGCTCTTCACCAGCGAGCCGACATGCCGGTGGTCTCAAGCCGGGACACTGCGGATCGCCGGGCGATTGCCCATCGTGAATCAGACTCCCGCATCGCTGGCCGCCACGTTGGCCGCGGGTGATCGCTGGACGATCCTCCGCCAGCAATGCGTTTGGAACGGGAAAAAGTTCGCCAAGTCTGTGGCGGGAGATTTCTATCGCCAAGTCTCCGAATGGTTGTTCCGTCAGAGGCAACCGGCTTGACGCTGCTTGCGAGGCTTTGGATGAATCGGCAAACTCCGAATCGCATCCGCATTGTGAGCGGATGGCGCTAGCCACGGGCCTCGGAGAGTGACGTTTGACGGCGAATCGCCCGACGCTAGTGCGTTTGGCTCACAAAACGAGAATCGCCCGACGCTAGCGCGTTCGGCTCACGAAAACATTTTAGGAGAACTCATCATGGTCAAAACCGCTTCAACGATGTTGCCGCTGGGAACTGCGGCTCCCGATTTTTCTCTGCCGAATGTTGATGGGCGAATCGTCTCGCTCAAAGAGTTCAAAGGCTCGAAGGGCCTGGTGGTCGCGTTTATTTGCAACCATTGCCCGTTCGTGGTTCACATCCGCTCGGAGTTCGCCAAATTTGCTCGCGAGTACCAAGCCAAGGGGATCGCGGTTGTGGCGATCAACCCCAACGATGCGAAGGCGTATCCGGCGGACGCTCCTGACAAGATGAAAGCCGAAGTCGAATTGGCTGGGTATTCGTTCGCGTACTTGTTTGACGAATCTCAGTCGGTCGCGAAGGCGTATCGAGCGGCCTGTACGCCGGACCTCTTCTTGTTCGATGGCTCGCTGCGATTGGCCTATCGCGGCCAGTTCGACGACAGCCGGCCGACGAACGGAGTCCCCGTGACCGGCTCACATCTGCGGGCCGCCTGCGACTCGGTCCTGGCCGGAAAAGTCATTGAAGAGGGCCAGCGTCCGAGCATCGGCTGCAACATCAAATGGCGACCCGGCAATGAGCCAAACTATTTCACCGGGCAACCAGCGGAGTAATGCTCAAGACGACGAAGCCGCAAGTAACCCGAAGCGTCCGCTTTGATGTTGCACGCCTTGAACTCGGATCCGCAGTGAGTTGTCAATTTCTCAAGCCGTCTTCTCGTCTTCATTCCTTTGACCAGATTCCTTTGATTCATCGGGCGAACCAGCGTCTAAGGATTCCAATCAGAGGAATCTGGTCAAAGGAATGAAGCGAATGAATTCGGGCCTTGGTCTTGGCGTCGCAGTGCTGACTCAATTCTGCTCGTGCGGTCGCGTGCCGAGTCGCTGTCGCAGCAAAGTCGCGCGGGCGATGTTCCGCTCGGCCGATTCCAACTGGCGCTGTCGAACCTTTTGCAGGTGCGCCGGCTGAGTCGTGATCAGCAGTTCGTTGATCGTCGGGATCTCCAGCTTGCCGATCAGGCCGAGATTGATTCCCAGCCGCACGCTCGACAAGAGATGCAGCGTCTCCTCGGATGTGATGGTTTGGGCGCTGCTCAAGATGCCGAACGCTCGCGAGATTTGATCGTGCAGTCCTTCGCGGTTGTCATGGAGCAGCGTCTCGCGAGCACGTCGCTCGTACTTCAGGATCGACGGGATGACCTCTTGCACCATCTGAATCAAGGACTCCTCGCTGTGGCCGAGCGTGACTTGATTCGAGACTTGGTAGAAGTCTCCCATCGCTTGGCTTCCCTCGCCGTACAGGCCGCGCACCGCCAGACGCAATCGCTGCAACGCTTGGAAAACTTTCTGAAGGTCTTTCGTGAGCACCAAGCCCGGCAGGTGCAGCATCACGCTGACACGAATGCCGGTGCCGACATTCGTCGGACACGCGGTCAGGTAGCCCAAGCGATCGTCGAAGGCGAACGTGACCTCGCGGCTGAGCAGATCGTCGATGCGATTGATCTCCTGCCAGCAATCGTCCAGCGCGAAGCCGCTGTGAATGACTTGCATCCGCAGATGATCTTCCTCGTTGACCATCAAACTGATGTTTTCCTCATCGCTGACGGCAACGCCACGCGGGCCGGCGGCTTCGGAATGCTCGCGGCTGATAAGCTGCCGCTCGACCAAGAATTGCCGATCGAGCGAGTTCATCTCACTGACTTGCAGGAAGGTCAAATTGTGTCGCAGCGGAATTGTGGTCGCGCGGTTGCGGATCAGGTCCACGATCTCGGACTTCGCGGCCTCATCGGCTTTGCTGGGAAACGGGAAGTCGGCCAAGTTGCGAGCCAGTCGAATCCGGCTCGACATCACAATGTCCGACTCCGGCCCCGTGCCGCGCAACCATTCGCCACAGTGTTGAGCAAGTACATCAAAATCCACGATCGGTCTCCTTCCGTGTGTTCGAGCGGCAGAATACCGAAGCCGCCTCCAAATGACCAAAGTCCAAGGGCCAATCCTCTCATTCACACGCGGTGCTTCGAAAATCGTTGAACGACAAGCAATCTCCCATCATTCTGCCCACGCATCATTTTGCGGACTTCCGGCGAGCAGAACGATTTTATGTCAGCAGCGTTTGTGCTGCATTTTTCGCCCTTCATTTTTCGCCAACCGTTCGGGCCAATTCAGGGGAGCTGGCAAAAAATGAAGGGCGGAAAATGATCCGCCGCTGCCAAGCAAAGCCGCACCTCGGATGATGGCCGACTTCGCTCCACCTTCCCCGCAGCACAAGCAGCTCGTACTCGGACATTCCGTTACATTGAAGCCGAGAATCTTCTCGCGAAAACAAGACTTTCACCGTTTGCAGAGCAAGGCAACCATGTATCTCGGCATTGAAATCGGCGGCACGAAATTGCAACTGGGAGTTGGCACCGGCGAAGGTCCGACGCTCGTCGCGCTGGAGCGGCGTACCGTCGAACGCGCGCGCGGAGCAGATGCGATTCGTCAGCAAATCCTCGCGGCCGGACGAGAGCTGTTCGACAAGTATCCCATCGAACGAATCGGCTACGGCTTCGGCGGCCCGGTGAATTCCGCAACCGGGCGAGTCATCACCAGTCATCAAGTCGCGGGTTGGACCGACTTCCCGATCGTCGATTGGACGAGCGAAGCGTTCGGAGTTCCGGTGCGACTGGGGAATGACTGCGACGTCGCCGCGCTGGCGGAGGCAACCTACGGCGCGGGTCGCGGACATGGAACCGTCTTCTATATCACTGTCGGTACCGGGATCGGCGGCGGATTGGTGATCGACGGACGCTCGCAAGGTGCAGGACGATTGGCCATCGCGGAGATCGGCCACCTGCGCCCCGGACCTCTGGCCGACGATCCGCACGCGACGGTCGAATCGCTCGCCTCTGGTCCCGGCATCGAACTCGCCGCGCGGGTGCTTCTCATCGGAGAAGATCGGCATCCTTTGATTGAGGATGGTGGGTTCGCGCCGGCCGACAGCGACGTCGATTGGTCAGCCGCAGAAGACGACACCGACGATCTGCTTTGTCGCTGTTTCGGTGATGTCGAAGAACTCACCACCAGGGAAATCGCGCTATCCGCAGCGGATGGCAATCTGATCGCGAAAGCCGCGTTGCATCAGTCTCATGTCGCACTCGGCTGGGCGATCGCGCAGATGATGACGCTGCTTTCGCCGCACATCGTCGTCATCGGCGGCGGAGTTTCGCTGATAGGCGAGAAGCTCTTCTTCGAGCCGTTGCGGCAACAAGTGCGACGTTTCGTTTTTCCGCCGCTGGCCGACTCGATTCGAGTTGTCCCGGCCGAGTTGAACGAGGAAGTCGTCGTGCATGGAGCGATCGCGCTTGCGGCGGCGACACACTAGCCCGAAGCTGGCGCTTCGGGGTCGTTTGGTTGCGACTCTGCCGCCTCACGAAAGACAGTCGGCGTTGCAGCGATTTGCTGCCAGGCATAAAACGATGCCGATGTTTGAGCCTATCGCTTTAGGGAACTCACGGTATGAGCCTTCGCAACACTTTGATGATCGTCTTCCTAACACTGGCGAGCGACTCCCGCGCGGCGGAGTTGCAGGTGAGTCCCACAACGATTTCGCTCGACCGACCAGAAGCGTCGCAGCAGATCGTCATCACGGAGGTCGATGGCGAACGGCGACGCGATGTGACTCGCGAGGTCCAGTATGTGATCGCCTCACCGACCGTCGCCGGCATCGCAACCGACGGCTTGATCCGACCGAAGGGTGAGGGAACCACTCAGCTCACCGTGAAGCTGGGAGACAAGTCGATCAATGTGCCGATCACGGTCACTGGGTTGCAGCATCCGGTGCCGGTGTCGTTCAGCTACGAAGTCGTGCCGATCCTGACCAAGGGCCGCTGCAACGCGGGCGGATGCCACGGAAAAGCGGAAGGCCAAAACGGCTTCAAACTGAGCCTGTTCGGCTTCGATGCGGCGGCGGATTACGACGCGATCTTCAAAGAGGCCAAAGGTCGCCGCCTGTCGTTGACCGATCCGGCCACCAGTCTGTTGTTACTCAAGGGTACCGCGACCGTGCCGCATGGCGGCGGACGAAAGATCGAACTCAGCAGTCCCGGTGAACATCGGCTGCGACGCTGGATCGCCGAAGGGGCCGCGTTCGTCGTTCCGCCCTCTGACGGCAAACCAGTCGAGCGACAGATCGTCGGCATCGAAGTCGAACCGGCTCAAGTCGTCATCGCCGCGAACGGTTCGCAGCAGTTGCGAGTCACGGCCATCGACGACATCGGCGGCAAGCGCTGCGCGACCATCGAAGCGGATTACATCTCGAATGCCACGCACATCGCCGACGTGAATTCGCGCGGGCTGCTGCAAGCCAGCGATGTGCCGGGTGAGGCGGCAATTCTCGTGAGATATCTCGGACATGTCGCCGTCTGCCGAGCTGTCATGCCTCGACCGGGCAGCACGTTCGCTCGGCCAGCCGAGAACAACTTCATCGACAAGCATGTCTGGGACAAACTGACGCGACTCGGCATTCCACCCAGCGAGTTGATCGACGACGCGACGTTCATCCGCCGGGCATTCCTCGATGTGATCGGCACGCTGCCAACTGCCTCTGAAGCTCGCGCATTCATCGGCGACGCATCCGCCGATAAGCGAGCGAAGCTTGTCGAGGCACTGCTGCAACGGCCGGAGTACTCCGAGTACTGGGCCATGAAATGGACTGACTTGCTCAAGGCGGACACGCTGAAAATCACGCCAAAGGGAACGGTCGGACTGACTCGCTGGCTGCGAAAGCAAATTGGGGCGAACCGGCCCTACGACGAAATGGTCCGCGAGATTCTCACCATTCAAGGCCCGACCCAGAGCGAAAGCCCGGCCGCGTTCTTCAAGTCGCTCGACGCGCCGGAAGTCACCAGTCGAGCGGTCAGCCAGTTGTTTCTCGGCGTGCGCATCGAGTGTGCTCAATGCCATCACCATCCGAGCGAACGCTGGAGCCAAGATGATTACGCGGGCCTCGCCGGATTCTTCTCCGGCATCACGGTCAAGAAGCTGCCAGACAACACCGATGCGATCGTGGCTCGCGCGGGGACCGATCAAAAACATCCGCGCACTGGCGAACTCGTCCCCGCCAGAGCACTCGGAGCACCGACCGCCGACTTCACGAATGTCATCGACCGCCGAGTCGTGCTCGCCAACTGGATGACCGCTCCCGACAACACGTTCTTCGCGAAGGCGATAGCGAACCGGCTCTGGTCCCACTACTTCGGCCGAGGACTCGTCGAGCCGATCGACGACAACCGCGCGACGAATCCCGCCACCAACGAACCGCTGCTCGCCGCGCTCGAAGCACATCTCAAAGAAGTGAAGTACGACCTCAAGGCGTTCACTCGCGCGCTGCTGCTCTCGCGAGCCTATCAGCTCGGCCCCGCAGCCGACGCGAACCGCGATGATCGCCAGCACTTCTCACACGCTCGGCCGAAGACGTTGCCGGCGGAAGTGCTGCTCGATGCGATCAGCCAGACAACTGGCGTCCCCGAAAAGTTCAACGGCTGGCCCGAGGGAGTCCGCTCGATCCAAGTTTGGGACAATCGGATGCCGTCGTACTTCTTCCGCATCTTCGGCCGCCCCGTCCGAGCCACCGTCTGCGAATGCGAACGAAGCAACGAACCGAGCATCTCGCAAGCACTGCACCTGCTGAACTCCCCGGAGGTCCACGCCAAGCTGTCACATCGCCACGGCCTCGCCCGCAAACTCGCCGCGACCTCCAAGTCCAATGACGAACTGGTCGATGAAATCTACCTGAGCACCCTCACCCGCTTCCCCACCGCAGAAGAGAAAGCTCTGATGGCCACCGCCTTCGAGGCCGCCGGAACCAACCGGCATCAAGCGGTTGAAGACATTCTGTGGGCCGTGCTGAATACGAAAGAGTTTCTCTACAACCATTGATGCGGGAGAATCATCGCATGTCCGCCACACTGACACGTTCCGAGATACCTGGTTTCGAGGATGTCGCAGACTTTGCCATTGAGCACGATCTGACCGATTCGTTGTTCGTAGCGCATGACATTCTTTCTGACCTGTTTCCGATGGCGACGCACATTCGGCTGGAACACTAAGTCGATCCCGAAGACGGCCATCAGTCGTTGTTCTTTGCAGTGTGTGGTGCGACGCTGACCACCGATCAAGCGGTGCATCTCCACTTAGAATGGAATCGACGTGTTTGCCGGGCATTAAGCCCAGAGGCGTTGTTTCGGATCGGCATGTATCGCGAACGGGACGTCCTTCGTGAGGTTACATGGCAATCATCGAACTAATACCTGTTTGCACACGAAATGACAGCGAATGATCGCGATTCTTCCACAATCTGATTCGTTGGCGGAAATGCTCCACCGGCTGTTGGATTCCAAGCCTCGCGGTCGAGGTCATCAGCCGCGGCAACACGCGCGGCGAGATGCAACGAAAGCTCAAGGACTACTTCACGGCGGGGGTCGAACTCGTGTGGTATGTCTATCCGAAAGACAAACTCGTCCGCGTTTACACGTCCGAGGAAGATTGTCAGACGCTGACCGAGGAAGATGCCTTGGATGGCGGCTCGGTGTTACCCGGATTTCAATTGCCCGTGCGTGAGTTGTTCGCGGCTGGCACATTTCGACGTCCGACCGTGTCCGAATGATTCTTTTCAAAGAGCGACCTGAAATGCCTTCTCCGTTTCCCGGCATGGACCCGTTTCTGGAGCACCCGGATTTCTTTCCGGGGCTGCACGCGGCGCTGGCATTTTGCATTCGCGAACAGCTCCAAGCTCGGTTGCCGGACTCCTACTTTGCTGAGATCAGTGAGCGATCGTTGCCGACGGATCAAGAAGACGACGAAGTCCGCGAGCAGTTCGTCGAGATTTGGTCGAAACGCGATGGAGATCGTTTGGTCGCGTCCGTCGAAGTCCCCAGCCCGGCGAACAAAACTCCGGGAGATCACGGCCGCGAGAAATACATTCAGAAGCAGCGCGAGTTGCTCGACAGTCACGTTCATTTGATTGAGATCGACCTGCTGCGGATCGGTCGGCATTCCACCGCAGTCCCCGAACGAGCACTGCGCCGATCGGTCGCCCCGTTCGATTATCACGTCTGCGTGCATCGAGCCGACCGGCCGGATGAGTTCTCTGTCTATCCGATTCGCCTGCCGCAACGCCTGCCGACCATCCGCGTCCCGTTACTGCCGACCGATCCCGACGTGCCGCTAGATCTGCAATCTGTGTTTGATCGTTCTTATGACACTGGTCCCTACCGACGCCGATTGAGTTACCATGACGCCCATGTCGTGCCGCCGCTAACCGCCGAGCAAGACGTGTGGGTACGAAATCTTCTGCCGTCAAAATAGTTTTCAGGAGTTCGTCCAATGTTGAATTTCTCATTTCGCAATTCTGGCCATCGTTTCTGTGATGGCATCACTCGCCGACAATCATTGCGGCTCGGTGCGACGAGTCTGTTCGGTGGTCTGACTTTGCCTCAGCTTCTGCGCGCGGAGGAGGCCAACAAGTCCGAACGAATTCGCGAGGCGAAAGCCAAATCGTGCCTGTTCATTTTTTTAGAGGGAGGCCCTCCTCAACAGGACATGTGGGATCCAAAACCAGATGCTCCGGCCGAGATTCGCGGGCCGTTCGAGCCGATCTCGACCGCGCTGCCGGGTGTGATCTTCACCGAGCACTGCAAGAACTGCGCGAAGATCGCCAATAAGTTCACCGTCGTCCGCAGTCACAGCCACAACGACAACGGACACGCCACCGGCTACCACTATGTGATGACCGGGCATCGGCCGACGTTCGCCGACGGCGAGTATCCGATCCCGACCAACGAGATGTTTCCGTCGCTGGGTTCGATCGTGGCCCGCGAGCTTGGTTCCAGCGGGACCGTGCCGCCGTACATCAACATGCCCCATCCAATGTCGGCCGGCGGGCCGGGCTTCTTCGGAGCGGAGTTTTCTCCGTTCGTCATTGAGGCCGATCCCAGCCAGCCGGACTTCGAGGTCCGCGACCTCGCCAAGATCGACGGCGTGTCGAGCCAACGCTCCGACCTCCGTCAGAAGTTGCTCGCCGGATTGGAGCGGAGCCAACCGCGAACCGGCCGAGCCGCCGCAATGAGCACCTACTACCAAAAGGCTCGCGACCTCATCACGTCACCCGCGGCACGCAAGGCGTTCGACATCCAGTCGGAACCGGGCAACGTGCGAGAGTCTTACGGCATGTCCCAGATTGGCCAGAGCATGTTGCTCGGCCGACGATTGATTGAAGCTGGCTGCCGATTCGTGGGCATCGACGGGCCGGGCTGGGACGTGCATTTCAATTGTTTCCCCAGCTTGGTGAATGACCTGATTCCTCCGGCCGACAAAGCGTTCGCCGCGCTGATCACCGACATGGAACAACGCGGACTGCTCGACAGCACGCTGGTCGTGATGATGGGCGAGATGGGCCGGACTCCGCGCGTGAATGCTCAGGCCGGTCGCGATCACTGGTCGATGGCCCAGTGCATTCTGTTTGCCGGCGGCGGCGTGAAGCCGGGCCAAATCATCGGCTCGACCGACAAGCAAGCCGCGTATCCGACAAGCGATCCGATCAGCGTCGCCGATCTGCTGCGCACGATTCACACGCTGCTGGGGATCGACGCCGATCGCGAATACGACGACCCGCTCGGCCGCCCCGTGCCGCTGGTCAACGGCGGCAAGGTGATTCCGGGATTGTTGGCGTAGACCAAGACTGACCTTCGCACGGCGTCGATCGAGACATTTCATCGTTTAACCGCACGCCGCAGGCACGCGCGTTTTGGTGGAGTCACCGGGTCACGAATCGCTCAAACGCGCGTGCCTGCGGTTAAACGACTCAGTCGGAGTTGCGTGAGGTATAAACGTCTAACGGCCCGACGGGATCGTGAATGTGTCGACGCCGATGACCTGCGAGAAGAACGGGGCGACTGAGATGCGGACGTAGCGGCGGTCTCCGGTGACGACGGCCATCGCCGAGAAGCCGATCCCTTCGCGGATGTTCGTGATGACCGGCTGAAAGCCGATGGCTCCGGTCGATCCGACGACTGGCGTGACTGAGGTGACGAAGGGCCGCGAGCTTCCGGCTGTGAGTTGGGCGTTGACCACGATGCCTTGTGCTCCAACGACGGGCATGTCGATCTCGTGGCGTTCGAGCAGAGCTTGGCGACGGCCATCATTGAGTGACAAGCGGACGACTTTGTCTTTTCCGTCGATGGGGATGCTCATCGTCTTCGTGGATTCATCGGGCGTGCCGACGTAGCGGCGGATCGTCAGCGTGGCGCGACGGCCGACGACATCGCCGTCGATGACTCGCACTCGAACGACGTAGTCGCCGGATAAGGCACTCGCGGCGATGTATTCCTCGAAGCAATTCGCGGCTTTGGGTCCGTAACCGTCGTGCGTGTAGGCACCGCCTGCGTTCGTGAACGGATTGTCGAACGAGCAGATGCCGCCGTTGGGTTCTTCGACGCTCAGGTCCAAATCGGAGTCGCCAGTCCAGGTCAGCTTCAGCATCAAGTCCCGGTGGTGAGCGGCGGCGACACTCGCCTTGAGCGAATCGGCATCGGACGAACGGCCGGCTTTGCGGAGTGTCTCTTCCGCGACCGCGGCGATGTTTTCCGCTTCACGATGTTGGGCCTCGTAGCCCGGCTGCCAGACGTTGGTGAGCACACCGGCCGCTCCCCACTCGACTCCCTTCGCATCGTGGAGTTCGCGAGCGATCTGCAAGCCGCGCAGGTAGGGTTCCGGCCGAGCCGGCGCGAAGCGTGATGCTTGCTGATACATCGCCAAGGCACGCTCGTTGAAGCCCAGCCGCTTGAGGTACGCGGCGGTGAGCATCATTTCGGGGACGACCGCCGCCGTGAAATCCGAGCGTGACAGCAGCACACGTTCGATGTCGGCCTTGGGCCGCTTGGCAAGCTCCATCGAGAAGGCGAGCACTTCATACATCCACGGTTGCGGCGGCTGCTCGATGAGCGCGACTTCGATGCACGCGATCGTGTGCTCGTACAACTTCTGCTGATGCAGACGGCGGACGAGCTGAGCGACATTGTCGGGCGAAGGTTTTTGTTGGGCGAAATATCGTTGCCAAACTTCTCGGGGCGTGCCCTCGTCGAGCTTCGGCATTTTCGCCGACGATGAGTTGCCCGTGGCTTTGTCAGCTTTGGCGGATGACTCTGGATCGCTGAGCAACGTCTTGAATGACGCAGGGGAGTCCGCCTTGGATGACGGACTCCCCTGCGTTTTTTTCTTCAAGTCTTTGGTTTCGACGAACGCGATTTGGATTACTTGCGCGGGTTCAGCTTTTTTTTTGCCTCGTTGACCTTCTGGTTGTTGAACGCGGGTGCTTGCGCATTGCCTTGTCGAGCCGGGAGGTTGACCGGGATATTGAAAAAGCCGCCACCACCACCGCCGCCACCCTGGCCGCCGAAGCCGCCACCACCTTGACCACCTTGCTGCTGGCCACCTTGCTGGCCGCCGAAGCCACCACCACCGCCGCCGCCAAGGCCGCCACCCGGTTGCAGAATCACGACCAGGTCGCCCACCGGATAGACGCGAGTTTGCAAGCGGTCTTTCTCTTTCGTGGCCGTGGTGATCTTCATCACTTCGTCCTCGATCACATACGAGAGGAGCAGCGGTTGCAGAATGATTTTCAGCGCGCTGCGCAGCTTCACGCCGGTCAGCGTGCGCGTGACCGGAGAGTCCGGCTGAATGCCTTCCTCAACCAGAGCTTCGTTGTCGATGATGATCGGGATGCCGTGGTAGTCTGATAGGAACTGAACCACATCGGTCAGCGGCGTGTCGGTAAACGCGATTTCGGTCTGCTTGTCCAATTGCGCCGCGATGTTGTCCTCGGCTTTGCTGGACTTGTGCAGATCGACCGAAGCGTACTTCTTGCGGCGCTCCGATAAAGCCTTCCAAACTTCGGGAGCCGGGAACAACACGGGCGGCTCATCCGGGAACGGCACATGCGACAGTTCGACTTGTTCCAGCGTCTTGAGGAACTTCTCCGCTCGCAGATTCCGCAGCCGGAAAGTCATGTTGAGCTGAAAATTCGCCTCGGTGTTAAACCGAGCGGCTGCTGACACACCGCTGTTGGGCTTCATCTGTTGAGCCGCTTCGGCAGCCGCTTCGGCTTCGATATAGGCGGCGTCATTGCCGCGCTCGCCGTCATGCAGCAAAGCTCGCACGCGGTCGATCAGGCTTTCCAGCTTCTCGTCTTCCAACTGCAGCTTTTCTTGCAGTCGCTCCTCGGCCTCTTGCACGGCGAGGCGTTCGGCCAAATAGATCTTCTTTTTCTCGGTGACCTCTTCTTGTGCTCGGACATCGGCGATGACACCCTGCAATTGCTTGGCAAGTTGCTGCCGCAGTTCAATCGACGCATCGACGGTGGACTTCACCGCTCCGTAGGCTCGTTTCAGGATCGTGATCGCGTTGGCCGGTTCGATGCCCGCCAACGCCCGCGCTTCTTGGATCGCCTTGGAGACTTCCAGCCGCAGCTTCTCGCCAATGATCTGCTGACGGGTGATTTCGTCGAGAATGAGGCTGCGATTGCTGGAGACGTCTGGCTGGAATTCCTCGCGATTGAGCAAGCTCTCGTCAGGTGGTTGTGCTTCGGCCAGAGCCACCTGACGGCTGACCGGCTTCACTTTCAACGCCGTCTGTGGCGTGAGCAGCAATTTGATTTGAGTGTTGTCGGGATCGAGTTCCTGAATCGCTCGGCCGATCCGCTCGGCGTCGCGTTGTTGATGTCGCGTCTGAGCGGCCATCCCTTCGGCACCCAGCAGTTCGATACGTTGGTCAAATTCGTTCCAGGCGGTGACGAGCAGTTCGCGTCCGGCATACGGGACGAAACCGCCATCCTTATTCGCTTGGCGAAACGCGGCGGCCACGAACGGCGACGCGGACTCCGAACGCAGGCCATCGACTGACCACAGCATCCGCAATGGCTGACCGGCAAACTCGCCAGCCGCGACCAACGCTCCGTCGTTGGCGAGTTGTCCTTGAGCGAGCACGAATGTCGCGCGATCCGCTCGCAACGGCAGGGGCAGCGCGGTGGCCTGCATCACGTCCGAACCGGCGACTTCGAGTCGATCGGGATAGAAGACAGAAGAGGTCGCGGCGCGGGCCAGTTGTTGCCCGCAGACGTTCGGGTCGCTGGCCGCCGATTTCGAGTCGCCTCCATCATCCACCAGCACGACACCGCCGGTGTGTTGAGCCAATGTGCCCAGAAGTTTCAGGTCTCGCCGCGGGCCGACGGCGTAGCTCGACACCGGCACTTGCCGCGAGCGGAGATCATTCACCGACTGTCGCAACGAGTCGGTCGTCAGCAGATTCACGGAACTCATGCCGTCACCGATGTAGAGCACCGTGCTGACCGAGTCTTTGGGAAGCGCCTCGGACGCGGCGTTGAGTGCGGCTTTGAAGTTGGTCGCTCCGAGCGGTGCTCGCTGTCGCAGCGCGGCGATGGCATCGCGAACCGACTCGCTGTTGGGGGCCACAAATTCCGGAGTCAGTCGCGTTGCCTGCACATCGACGGCGAACAGGCTGACTCGGTCGTCGCTGGGCAGACCGCGCAGGAATGATTGCAACAGAGCGAAGGCTTGCGTGCGGTGCTCACCAAACTGACTGGCAGAGGTGTCCACCAGGACGACGTGATGCCGAGTCTGTTTGACTTCAGGAAGGTCTTTCGCCTGCAAGCCGATCGCGACGAAAGACTCGCCGGAGGGTGACGTGTATTTCAAGACTTCGTTGGCCGAGGCAACCACGGCGGTACGTTCGGCGGACCAAGCGAAGCCCAACGGCAGAACCGTCAAACACGATCCCAAAGCGACGCGAGCAAACAGTTGCGAAGAACGAGACATGAGACACTCCTGAATCCGAAGAGTTACGGCGGCGTCCGAACGGACGATCTCCTGGGCGGAAGGCGACCGCATCTTAATCAGAGATTCGGCCGGACTCGTAGCAATTTTTGCCGAGATTCGCCGCTGGCTCCAATTTAACTCGACTTGTCCGCTTGGGCTTGGCACCGGCCGAGCAATCGCTGTCGCAGGCACGAAAGCTCCCGTGCGTTCAATCGCGACGACGCGACACCTCGCCAAATTGTGTCTCTCAGAGCCGCTCCATGAATTGCCTCGAATGTTGACTCGTCGCCGCATAGTCTGTCAGGCACCACTCATCATCACCGCAAGTCGTCGCCGAGGAATCCGCGATGGCTTCGACGACGCAACGTCCGATGCCGATGATTCGCGTCTTAGTCAGTCACAGACGTCAGAGATTCCGAGGAGTCCCCATCCATGACGACGACACTCCAAATCGTCCGCATCTTCATCTCCAGTCCCGGCGACGTCGTCGAAGAACGCAACCAAGCCAGACGAGTCATTGAGGGACTTCAAAAGCGATATCCCAACGTCACCTTGCAGCCGTTGTTCTGGGAAGACTTCGCGCTCCCCGCCACGGCCTCGTTTCAAGAGACGATCGACTTGATTCTCAATCAGCGGCCGATCGACATTGCCGTGTTCATTTTGTGGTCGCGGCTAGGCTCACCGTTAAGCAGTCGCGTGTCGCGACCAGACGGCACTCCCTACCGCAGCGGCACCGAGCGTGAGTTCGATCTCATGCTGACCGCGTTCGAGCAAAGCGGCCACCGGCGTCCCATCATGCTGGCCTACACCCGCGACGACGCGAAGGGGTTTCAGCAGAAGATCACCCAGACGCCGGTCAATGAACTCGAAGAATTGTTGGATCAACGAAAGCTCGCCGAGTCATTCATTCGCGAACAGTTCCACGACGCGGACGGCCGAAACCTGCGGGCCTATCAGACCTACCGCGAGCCAGTCGATTTCGTGAGCCGACTCCGCACCCATTTGCAACAAACGCTGGCCGACTTGCTCGGCGCGGACGCCGCCCCGCGCTGGCACGAGGAGCCGTATCGCGGTCTCGAAGTCTTTGACGTGCGACATGCCGACATCTTCTGCGGTCGCGACGAAGAGACCTGCGACCTCCTGCAACGCCTGCGCGATCAGCGTCGAACAGGCTGTGCCTTCGCCGTCATCGTCGGAGCCAGCGGCTCCGGCAAAAGCTCACTCGCCCGCGCCGGAGTCGCCGCCACCCTGTTGCAGCACGCGAGCG
>JBJXEX010000032.1:0-6809 GCA_046156195.1 Planctomycetaceae bacterium
TGCGTTCTCATTAACTTGCATTTCCAGTAGCCGCATTCGCCAGAATGCGGGGCATGACCTGACCCCGACCCGCATTCTGGCGAAGGCGGCCACGAGCTGTTTTCTTCACCTTTAATTTGATTGACTCTTCAACGCACAAGGAATAACCTGGCATTGAGGCCGGGTTGCCCGGGTTCTGGCGAACGCGGCTACAACATGCGCGGGAGAACTTCAGAGTATTCCTCATGCACAACATCGCTTTGTTCGCAGTTCTGCCGCTCATCTCGTTTGCCATGATTGGGTGCGGTCTCGATCCCGCGGAGGGACCACTTGGTCCTCCAAGCGAGTCCCGTTTGTTGGCCCCGTTTGCTGGCCAGTGGGTGTTTGACTTCGAGAAGACTCTCACGGCTCAAAAGGCCGCTGGCGTCACCGACGAACAAATCGCACAACTTCGCAAGGTATTCGCAGACAATCCCACGATCGGAAAGATGCACCCCGATCTGACCATTCAAGGGAATGTGGCAGTCGGTTCGGGCTTACTCAGTTCCGAGTATCGCTTCTTCGCGATGCACAACCATGACTCCAAGGTCTGCGGGAAAGCCTGGCACCACGAAGACCGCTTCGATCCAGGCGATATGAGTAAGTGCTATGTGCGGCTAACGATTGTCGGCGAGGAGCTTCATCTGGAGGTCAACATGCTTGATGGGCTGCCAGACCTCAACGATCCCGATCTCGTTTCCGATCCGCCCGTCGAGGGTGAGTTGTCAAAGTGTGATGCGAAGACGAAGGCAGGACAAAAACCAGGAGATTGGGCGACCTATGTGTTTTCTCGCGGCTCCTGATTTCAGAGTGCTGGCGAACATGGCGGTCGTGTCACGAAGTGCGTGCGACCCCATCAATGGGTTCACTACGAGCGCGGCCGTAGTAACTCGACGATCTCCGCTGCGGTCGGCGTTCGGCCGCAGCCCAAGCGGCCCAGCCAACCGCGCGTCTTCCAACGATTGAAGATTTCTTCTCCATCCTGCTCGATGCGAAAACAGCCCCAGTAGCCGGGACGACATTCGACGGTCAGTCCCAACTCGCGGCGAATGACTTCGGCGATGTGCTCCGCCGAAGGACCAAAGCCGCAGGTGCGGCAGAAGTGAATTACGACTTGCGAAGACAAAATGGGACTCTCCGATGCCGAGTAAAGAACGCTGCTCAGATACTTTGACGATTTGAGCCGCGACCGTCAGGGAGCGGGCCTCAGTTTTGATCCGTCACCACTCCCTAACGGTCGCGGCTCGAAAACTCATGGCCGCTCCCTGTCCCATTCAGTTCACCAACCCTGCGTCCGGCGATACGCATTGTCCCAGCGCGACAGCACGATTTTCTGCCGCGTGTAGAACAGCACCCCTTCCGTTCCCTGCACATGCAGGTCGCCGAAGAACGAGCGATTCCAACCGCAAAACGCGAACGCGGCCATCGGAGCCGGGACGCCGACGTTCACCCCCACCATGCCGCAACGCACCTCGCGAGTAAACTGCCGAGCCGCTCCGCCGCTGCTGGTGAAGATCACCGCGCCGTTGCCATACGGACTGCGATTCGCCCAGGCGATCGCTTCATCCAGATCGCGCGGACGCAGCATCGTCAGCACCGGGCCAAAGATCTCCTCGCGAGCAATGTGCATGTCGGGACTGGCCTCGTCGAACAGTGTCGGCGAAACGAAGAAGCCTCGGCGGGGACTCTCGTGCTTGCCGCCGCGAACCAGAGTGGCCCCTTCGGCAACACCCAGTTCGATGGACTGCAAAATTCGCTCGCGGGCGGCAGCGTCGATCACCGGTCCCATGTCTGCTTTCGGATTCGCCGACGTGTCGGCGATCACCAGCTTGTCGATCGCCGCGGCAAGCTGGTCGCGCACCTGCGAGGCCGCTTCACCCACGCCCAGCAAAATTGAGCCGGCCATGCAGCGTTGCCCGGCGCAGCCATACGCGGCACCCATGATCGCGCGCACGGTCGCGTTCGGCTCGGCATCCGGCAGGACGACCATCACGTTCTTCGCACCGCCCGCGGCTTGGACTCGTTTGCCGTGACGGCAGCCGGTGACGTAGACATGCTCGGCCACGCGCGTCGAGCCGACGAAGCTGATGGCCGCGATCCCCGGATGTTCCAGCAACGCATCGACCGCCTCACGCCCGCCATGCACGATGTTCAACACGCCCGGCGGGAGGCCCGCTTCCAACGCCAACTCCGCCAGTCGCACGGCGGTCAGCGGCACCTTCTCGCTCGGCTTCAGGATGAACGTGTTGCCGCACGCGATCGCGATCGGAAACATCCACAGCGGGACCATCGCCGGAAAGTTGAACGGTGTGATGCCGGCACACACGCCAATCGGCTCGCGCATCGTCACGCCGTCGATCCCGTCCGCGACCTGCGGCAGGTTTTCGCCTTTGCTCAGATGCGAAATCCCGCAGGCGAAATCGACGACCTCAATCCCGCGCCGCACATCGCCACGAGCCTCGTCCAATGTCTTGCCGTTCTCGCGAGTGATCAGTGCGGCGAGTTCCTCAAAGTGTGCTTCCAACATCGCCTTGAAGGCGAACATCTTCGCCGCCCGCGCGGGAGCCGCCGTCTTCGACCAAGATCCGAACGCCAAGCTTGCCGCCTGCACGACGGCATCGACCTCAGCCGCTCCACACAGCGGCACGCGAGCAATCTCTTCGCCTCGCGAGGGATTGAACACCGGACTCCACACCGTCACATTCGGAGTTGTCCATTGCTCACCGGCAAGGATGGGGATCGTCATCGGCATCTCCCAGATGTTTGGCAGAATGATGGGGGCAGAATGATGAAGACTAGAACCAACAACCTTTGCTCTCATCATTCTGCCCCCATCATTCTGCCAAGCAGTTCCTCGCAAGTCTTCCCTCGCGTCATCGGGATTCTGTTACTGGGATTCTGCGGAGCATTCGCGAGCAACAGTTCCGCCGAAACGATCGAGACCGATCTCTTGATCGTGGGAGGCAACGAATCTGCCTGTGCCGCTGCGGTTCAAGCGGCACGATTGGGCGTGAAGCGGATCGTGCTCGTCAATGACATTGATGATGCTCGTCGGCCAATCTTCCGCGACCGTGGCCTGGCTCTGCCTGCGCGACAACGTCGAACCACGAGCCGTAGCCGCCGACGCCCAACGAGTCCGCGAAATCCAACGCACGCTCGCACGCGGAGTCGGCGGTCCCGGAGTGCTGCTTTGGCCGTACCACGACCTGCCGCCGGAACACCCCGCTTTCGAGGCCGCGAATCTGACGACGGTCGCCGGCCCCTGGAAAGCCGATCCCAACAGCGTCTACTTTCGACCCGATCAGCCGGTGACGCCCGAAGAATGGCTGGCCTTGGGACAGAAAACCCCACTGCCGCGCGATCGAGCGGCCGCTGTCCAGGCTCTTGGCAGAATGATGAAGACAATTTGTTCCTATCATTTTGCCCCCATCATTCTTCCAACTTCATTCTGCCAACTTCTCCGGGGCATTTATGAATAGCGTCTATTACCTGCTCGTTTTGTTTGGCAGCCTGGCTCTGCTGATGTACTTGGTCGTGCGCGGCAAGAGTATTTTTGTCGTTGCGCCGCTGTGTGCGTTGCTGGCCGTGACGCTCAGCGGCGAAGACCCGTTGGCGAAGATGAACGGGGCCTACATGGCGGGCTTCGCCGATTATGTGAAGCGGTTCTTTCTGATCTTCGCGCTGGGAGCGGTCTTCGGAAAGTTGATGGAAGAGTCCGGAGCGGCGATCACCGTCGCGCATGGCGTTGGCAAGGTGCTTGGCAAACAACGGGCCTGTCTGGCGGTCGTGCTGGCGTGTGCGTTGTTGACGTATGGCGGCGTGTCGTTGTTCGTGGTCGGCTTCTCGGTCTATCCGTTGGCCGTGCAGCTCTTCCGAGGGGCGAACTTGCCGAGACGCTTCATTCCGGCGGCGATCGCGTTCGGGTCGATCACCTTCACGATGACTTCGGCCGGTTCGCCGGAAATTCAGAATCTGATCCCGATTCAATACCTCGTCGATGCGGCGGGTAAGCCGCTGACGGATGCTCGCGCAGGTTGGCCGGTGAGCATCTTTGTCGCCACGTTTATGTTTGTTGTCGGCCAGTGGTATCTCGACCGGAAGATTCGCGTAGCCGTCACCGGTGGCGAACACTTCGAGGCTCGCGATGGCGATCACGTCGCGAGTCCCACCGACTTAAATCGTCCGACGTTTAAGTCGGCGATCACACCGCTGGTCGTGACGCTGCTGGCTCTCAACCTGCTGCCGTGGCTCTGTCACAGTTCGGCGAAGTGTTTCGTTTCCCAGTCGAGTTCGCCGACATGGCACGCCGTGCTGAGCAGGTTTCCGGAGGATGCGACGCTGGCGATTTTCCTCGGCGTGCTGGCTGGAATCATCGTGATGCGACGGCAGCGGATCGACGTGTGGAAATGTTTTGGCGACGGCTTCGTCAATGGTCTGATGGCGGTCGGTTCGACCAGCGCGGTGGTCGGTTTTGGATCGGCCGTGAAAGATCTGCGATCGTTTCAGATGGTCGTGACGTGGGTGACTCACATTCCGGGCGATCCGCTGATTGGAGCGGCGATCGCCGTCGCGGTGATTGCTGGCATTGCCGGTTCGGCATCGGGAGGGCAAGCGATCGCTTTGCCGATTCTCAAGCCAATCTACATCGACGGGTTCGGTGTCATGCCGCGCGCGTTGCATCGCGTGGTCTCGATCGCTTCGGGCAGCTTGGATTCGCTGCCGGCCAACGGGTATCTGGTCATGCTGATCCGCAACATCTGCGGCGAGACTCATGCCCGCTCGTATGGCCCGATCTTCGTGACGACCGTGTTGTTACCGGCTGCCGGAACGGCATTGGCGATCGCGCTCTTCAAGTGGTTCCCAAGCTGGGGCGAGATGTAAGGTCACCTGCAAACTGAGCCGAACGCGCTATTGTCGGGCGATTCGCCGTCAAACGTCACCCACCGAGGCCCGTGGCTAGCGCCATCGGCTCACGCGAAGAGCAGAGCCGAGGGGCCACGACCGGATTCCGTCTGACCGGAGAACAGTCAGCCGCACTCGTCGCGTTCTTGAAGACGCTCACCGAAGCGACTCACGCGTTGGAGCTGCTCGAACGCGATCACCTCGACAACGAACAACTCGCCGCCGCTTGCCGACACGTCGCACGGACTCCCGCACTGGCTGCCGAGAAGTTGCTCCGAACCGCGATCACCAAGAGCAAGCTCGAAAAAGTGCGCGGCCAAGCCTGTCGCCAATTGGCCTTTCTGCTCGACCAACAGGCCAGCATTGTCGACCAATTGAAAAAGGAACCGGACTCGGCCGACCGCGTGATGCAGTTCTACGGCGCGGAGTACGGCAAACACTTGAAGTCGCTCGATCGGGAGCAGTTGGAAAGAAAACGCGAACAACATTACGAGCTGATGCTCAAGTCCTTCGCCGACTTCGCGACCCCCGATGGCACGCTGGGCGAGATCGCCGAGAAAGCCCTGTTCCGCATCCGCCACTTGTCGATTGGCCGAGTCGCTCCCGAGATCAAAGGAGAAGACATCTTCGGCAAGACGTTCAAGCTCAGCGACCATCGCGGCAAGGTGGTGGTGCTCAGCTTCTGGGGCCATTGGTGAGGCCCCTGCCGGGAGATATACCCGCACGAGCGGTCGCTCGTGAAACGTCTGCAAGGTCAAGAAAAACGCTTCGTCTTCCTCGGCATCAACAGCGACGAAGACCGGGACGAGTTGAGGAAGACGCTGGTCAAAGAAGACATCACCTGGCGGAGTTGGTGGGATCAAGGCAGCCCCGAGGGACCAATCCAAACGCAATGGGGCGTCACCGAACGCCCCACGATCTATGTCCTCGATGCTCGTGGAGTCATCCGATTCAAAGACCTGAAAGGGGACGAATTGGACAAAGGAATGATTCAAACTGTTCTGATACCTTTTGGGCCCTCAGAGAGACGTGATCAGCAACCGAGTAAAACGGCAGCAACTCCATGAGCGACACACCTCGAATCGTCCGCATCTTCATCTCCAGCCCCGGCGACGTCGTCGAAGAGCGCAACCAAGCCCGACGCGTGATCGAGGGACTTCAAAAGCGATATCCCAACGCGACCTTGCAGCCGTTGTTCTGGGAAGACTTCGCACTACCCGCCACGGCCTCGTTTCAAGAGACGATCGACCTAATCCTCCATCAGCGGCCGATCGACATTGCCGTGTTCATTCTGTGGTCGCGCCTGGGTTCTCCGCTGAGCAGTCGGGTCTCGCGACCGGACGGGACGCCGTACCGCAGCGGCACCGAGCGTGAGTTCGATCTTATGCTGACCGCATTCGAGCAAAGCGGTCGCCAGCGACCAGTCATGCTGGCCTATGTGCGAGATGACGTCGATGCCTTCGAGAAGAGCCTGTCGGAGGATAAGGCCGAAGAGATGATCGCTCAGCGAAAACTCGCCAAGTCATTCATTCGCGAGCAGTTTCACGATGCGGACGGCCGGAATCTGCGGGCCTATCAAACCTATCGCGAGCCGGTCGATTTCGTCGGCCGACTCCGCACCCACCTGCAACAAACGCTGACTGACTTGCTCGGCACCGACGCCGCCCCGCGCTGGCACGAGGAGCCGTATCGCGGACTCGAAGTCTTCGACGTGCGACATGCCGACATCTTCTGCGGTCGCGACGAAGAGACCTGCGACCTGCTGCAACGCCTGCGCGATCAGCGTCGAACAGGCTGTGCCTTCGCCGTCATCGTCGGAGCCAGCGGCTCCGGCAAAAGCTCACTCGCCCGCGCCGGAGTCGCCGCCACCCTGTTGCAGCACGCGAGCG
>JBJXEX010000037.1:0-18934 GCA_046156195.1 Planctomycetaceae bacterium
GCCTTGGCCAATTCCGAAATTCCGAAGTGCCAGACCCCTGAGCTTTACCACACCGATTTCAGAATCTCATAACCGATGAAGAAGATGCCGGCATCGACCAGGGCGTGACTGAGCCACGGCCCCAGCAGTGAGCGGCTGCGGTCATAGAGCCAAGCCCAGGCGACTCCGCCGACGGCAACGCCAAACGAGAAGAACAAACTCAGGAACGAGCCCCAGCCAAAGTAGTGCGAGAGCACCACCACATGATGCGCCATGAAGCCGAGGCTCGAAATGGTGATCGCCCAGCCGAGGTTCGTCATTCCTCGAAGCTGGCCGAAGACGAACCAGCGCCAGTAGTACTCTTCCAGCAGCGAATGCAGCGCGACGTAGAACACTGACAATGCGGCATACTTCACGACCGAGTCGATCCCGAACTCGGCAACTTTTTGACGCACCGCCGCGCCCGCGGAATCGAAGGCACCGCTCGGCAGCAGCCAGAGGTGATACGCGGCCAGCATCGTGGCGACGACCGCTATGCCGAACGCGCCGCCGATCAGCAAGGCGGACCTTTGCACTCGTGGCCAGCTCGGTCGTTGTTTCTGCACACAGACGAACCACAGGATCGGGAAGCCAAATTGAATCACCTTGCCGATCAGCGAAGCGAGCTGCTGCAACCGCTCCGAGGAATTTGCCAGTCCGATGAAATAGACCCACGTCATTAGCGTCGGAAACGTGACGGCAAAAACGAGGGCCGCGATGTCTCGGCGAGGCGTGGGCGAAGTGGGCATGAACGGTTTCCAGAGGGAATAGCGCGGCAAAGCCGCATGTAACCCGAAGCGTCAGCGAGGGCGGGCTTTTCAAAACGCTTTGAATTCGTGGTTGCTTGAAGCGTCCTCCCTCGCTGACGCTCTTTGGGTTACATCGCCTGGTGCCTGATCCAGAACGGCCCAAGTTCATTCATGCAACTTGCCGCTTAGGTTGAGGAAGAGTTGTTCCAGCAGCAGTCGGTCGGAAGACCGCAGGCCCCCTTTGAGGTTGAGGTCGGTTTCAAGCAGCCAGTGGGAAATCTGTTCGGCACGAGCTCGGCCGAGACGCCTCAGATAAGCTTCGCCTGCGGATTGGTCGCGAGGCTGAAAGATCCCCGCTTGCTTGAGAGCGACGGACAACGGCAACCCATCGCGGGAGAGTTCCGTCGCGAGCGCCAGTTTGCGGAAGACGAAGGCAATCCCACCGAGCAATTTCAGAGCAGGCTCGCCAGCGGTCAGCAGCTTGTCCAAATTCGACAGTGCGAAGCCGAGTTGTCCGTCTCGCACCGCGTTGAGCATCACCCAGATTGTCTCGGCCTTCCAGCCGCCGACCACTTTGCGGATATCTTCGGTGTCGATCTGCGACCGCTCACTGGCATAGGCGGCCAGTTTTTCGATCTCTTGTTCCAGCGATCCCAGGTGAGTGCCGGCCAATTCGGGCAGCAGCATCGCCGCGTCGCGAGTGATCTGTTTGCCGAAACGGTCTTTCACCGTCGCCTGAATCCAGCGCGTCAGGTCGGCTCCAGTCAGCTCGGTGCATTCAATCAGCAGGCCGAGCTTATCGACCGCCTTGTACAGCTTCGTGGTTTTGGGAAACGAACCAACATCCAAAATGAGCAGCGATTTCTTGGCGGGCTTTTCCAAATACTTTTCGAGGGTTGCACGGTTGTCCGAAACGAAATCCTCCGCGTCCTCGACCAGCACGAGCCGGCGGTCGCCGAACATCGAGACGGTCAAGAGTTCGTCGCGAACACTTTTCCAATCGGTCTCTTCCCCCTTGAACTTGGTGGCGGCCGAATCGCCAGAAGAGTCGCCGCACACGATGGGAGTCAGCACCGCCAGGGCATCGAGCTTCAACGATCGCTCGGTCCCCGACAGCACGACGATCGCGCCGGACAGGCTGCTGGGCGGAGCTTTCAAGAAGGCGGTCGCGTGCATGGTTATTCGTAGCACAGGCGGCTCGCCTGTGTTTGGAGTTGATGTCAGACGCACAGGCGAGCCGCCGGTGCTACGGTGGGACCGTGCTTGACCCGTTTTGTCGAACTGGCCTACGGTCCCTGTCGCGAGTGTGAGGACTCGGATTTCAAATCTCAAATCAGGCTCTCCGCCATTCGTGTTGAAAATGAATTCGTGAGCCGCAAGGCGCTAGCCGCGGGTCGAGAAGACGAGATTATTTCTCGTTTGCAGCACTAGCGCCTTGCGGCTCACAGGACATTCAAATGCTTTCACTCTTGCCCGCGCTGGAACCGCAATACGTCTGCCCCGGCGAGTCGCACGCGATCTCGCGGGCGGTGCATCTGTCGCGGCTGGCGGCGTTTTATCCGAAGTGCCGCGAGTGCCCGCATCGGCAGGAGACCGGGCAGCTTCCACAACCACAATTCGCGGATGAAAGCTCGGCTCGGCTGCGTGTTTCAGAGTCTGCCTTCGGCGGATTTACGCTCGAAGGGGTGCGAGGCGTGTACCTCAATGATTTGACTCGGCAAACGGCGGGCGAATTGGCGGCCGGGTTCGCGAGTCTGTTGTGGGAATCACTGCCGTTGACCGGACGCGGCGACCTGCGTGACGCGAACTCGAAGCGTCCGCTGCGTCGCAGTGGGCCGGTCGTGGCGGTCGGCTTTGACGAACGACCGTCGTCACCGGACATCGTCACCGGCGTTGCGGCGGCGTTGAGGCGAATGAGCTGCCAAGTGGTTGATCTCGGTCAAACCTCGCCTGCTTGTTTTCGATTCGCGGTCGCTCACTTGCAGGCTGCGGGAGGGCTGTTGATTTCTGGTCACGGTTGCGAGCCGTCATGGACCGGACTGGATTTTGTCGGCAAACAGGGGCGACCAATCTCGGCGGCGGGGCGTCGCGAATCGCCAAGCGCCGACGTCAACGCGCCACGAACGATCAGCTTGGACGACATTCACGCGCGTTGCGAGCAAGAGGTCGCTCGACCGTTGCGGCATGGGGGGACGCAGCGAATCTTTCCCGCATCGGTGCCCTATCTGGCCGGATTGTGGAAACACTTTCACGCACTGCGGCCGTTGCGAGTCGCCATCGCGTGTCCCCTCCGATTTGTGCGTGAGACGCTCGACGGCCTGTTCGCGAAATTGCCGGTGACACTGGCTTGGGTCGAGATTCCGCAGCGTTCGCGCGACTTGCTGAATGGGGATGACTCGGACGTGCAACGATTGCGAAGTGCGGTTCTCGCGCGGTCGGCCGACTTTGGATTTTTGATTGACGACGACGGAGCCAACGTCGCCGTGTTGGATGAGTCGGGGACGTTGCTTGCGCCCGACGATATGCTGAGCTTGCTGGTGGAACTCTTATCGGCTGAGCAACCTGGTGGAGCGATCGTGATCGACAACGCGGCTCGCGAGCGATTGCAACCGCGGCTCGCCGCGCGGAAGCAACGCTGCTGGCTGGGAGGCTGGACGCAATCCGAGATGTGGCAAGCGATGCGCTCCGACTCCGCGATCTGTGGCGGCGGAGCGACCGGTCGGGTTTGGTTGCGAGAGAACGTGCCGACAACCGATGCGATTCTCACGCTGGCTCAATTGCTGCGTTGCCTCAGTCGCAGCGACTCGCCACTTTCGGAGTTGCTCGCGTTGTAGCCGCGTTCGCCAGAACGCGGGGGGGTGAGGTGTGAGGTGTCCAATCCCGCGTTCTGGCGAACGCGGCTACGAAGATGCACAGTCGGAGTCGTTGCTCCTGCTTGAAGATGCTGGGCCTCTGCCGGATAATCGCGCGCATTGTTAGCCCGTAGTCAGCCGCCACCCCGTCGATAGCGGGAATCGTCGGTTACGGGAAACCCGCACTCTGGCGAGTGCGGCTACTATCGTCGTGGTATGGGTTTGATTTCCGACTCACGAGGTTGTGCGTGTGATGTCGAACGAATTGCGGCCGAACGGAATCGTGTCCTCGGGGGAATCCGAGTATTCGCTGGCAGACGAATACTCGTCGATCTGGAGCGCCGGAGATGCGCGTCCTGATCTGGAGGACTTCTTACGTCAGCATCCAGAGATCACGTCTCCTCAGCGGGCGCGGTTGCTGTTAATCGATCAAACCCGCTGCTGGTCGAGCGGTCTGGGCCGGACCTTGGAGGAATACCTCCACATTTGCCCGGACATCGCCGCCGACCGGGTGCTGTTGGTCAAACTGCTCTCTCGCGAATACTGCTGGCAAGAGAACACACAATCGGTGTCCGAGTTTGTCGATCGCTTTCCGTCACTGCGGGCTGACCTGTTGCGAAAGCTCTACGGTGCCTACGAAAGGACCGGCACCTCCGGCAATCAGTACGATCAATTCCTGGACGACTATCTGCCGGACGGCACCTATGCCTCGGAAAAGACGGGCGCGTTCGAGACTTCGATCGAAGCCAGCGTCTTCGCGGGGCGTCGTCCCGACAGCGTCTCGGCCGCGGAAGCGACCCTGTCCCGAATCGGAGCACGCCGGCCGGAGCCTGTCGAGAAGAAGAGGCCGATCAGCGTTCAGTGCCAATTGAACGAATGCTTTCCGTTCGATTCGTTGCCGGTGGAGATGGTGGATCGACTCGAATCGCTCATGGAAGAGCGGGTCTACTCGGCCACAGAATATCTCACGCGACAAGGCGATCCGGGAACGTGCCTGTTTCTCATCCGCCGGGGGACGGTCGGAATCATCGTCACTGACGAACACGGCGTCGCTCACGAGATTGACCGCAGTGGCTCCGGCGACATCCTCGGCGAGATGGCCTTGTTGACCGAAGAGCCACGCAGCGCCAGCTTGATCGCTCACGATCAAGTCACCGCGAAATTGCTGGCCGCCGAAGCCTTTCACGCGTCGGCCCTGAAACATCCCGAAATCAGCCAGGTGCTGACGAAGCTGCTGGCTCAGCGATTGGGCGGTCAACGCCGCGACGTGCTGGCGGGCAAGACGCTGGATCAATATCGCATCGCGCGCCGCTTGGGACGCGGGGGCATGGCGATCGTCTACGAAGGGACGCACAAACAAACTTCGGAACGCCGCGCCCTGAAGATGCTCAGTCATCGCTTGGTTTACGACAAGTCGTCGCTGGCTTGGTTTCAACGCGAGGCGGACCTCATCGAATCGTTCGAGCATCCCAACATCGTCCGCATGTATGGCCGGTTCCAAGCCTTTCATTCGTTCTTCATCGTGATGGAGTTCTGCGACGGCATCACGCTGGAGCGGTTGGTGCGGCTGAATGGTCCGCTCGGCCAGGACGATTTTCGCAAAGCCTTTGGGCAGATCGCGTCGGCAGTGCTGTATGCGCACAAACGCAATGTCGTGCATCGCGACATCAAGCCGGTCAACGTGATGCTCAACTTCGATGGCAAGTTGAAGCTGATGGACTTCGGACTCGCCAAGCCGCTGCGCGACAAACAAATGGATGTCGAGTTAGACAGTCAGATTGTCGGCACGCCGCGCTATATGGCTCCCGAACAGCTTCGAGGCCGCGAAATCACGGAAGTCGCCGATTACTTCGCCCTCGGATGCACGGCTTACAAGATGCTGACGGGAGACTCGTTGTTCGTCGATCACGACGTCACCAAGCTGCGCGAGCTGCACGATCGTTGGCGCGTCCCCGACTTCGCGAAACAGCGACCGGATTTCGCTCCCGACATTTGCGAGCTGCTCACCGGTTGCTTGCAACGCCGCCGCTCGAAGCGAGTCTGTGATCTCGCTAAATACGCGGCTTGGGCTGCCCCCTTGGAAGTGACTCGCGTGCTGTGAAGGCGAGCGAACGAGATTCGACGCGCCGGCGAGCGGGGCGGCGTCAGCACCCCGGTTTTCAGTGAGGATCACGACGACCGGCGGACTGACGCCCAATGGCACTGACTTTGGTAGCGATACCGCGCAAGCCGTCCGGTTGAAGCGAGTCGTACTCGACGAAACCGGGCGGCTTGCGCCGCTCCGCCACTTTGAGTTCCCGAAGAAAGAAAGGAATACACCAACATGTTTCATAAGAACTGCTGCCGCGTTTTCTATAACACCGCGGTCGTCCTGGTCGCGCTGCTGAGCGGCGTACCCGTCTGGGCCGGTTCTTCCAACAGCCTGTTGGACTTCTCGTCCGATGGAAAGCTGCTGGCGTGCTCGAACCGAGACAGCGGGACCGTCACGATCGTGGACCCGCGGACGTTCGCGAAGCTGCGTGAAATCAAGGTGGGACACAAACCGGAAGGGGTGACGTTTCTGGGTGAGACTCACCAACTCGCGGTTGCGATCTATGCTGAAGACCAAGTCGTCTTTCTGGATGCGGACAAAGGGGAAGTCCTCGGACGCTGCGACGTGTTCGATGAGCCTTATGGCCTGGTCGCGACGCGAGACGGATCGCGGGTGTGGGTGACGCTGGAGTATCCCGGCCAGCTTGTCGAAATCGACGCTCACTCGCGAAAGGTTTTGCGGTCACTCAGCGCGGGTTCGTTTCCTCGTGGCCTTGCGCTGCCGGCGGACGAACGAACCGCGATCGTGACCGAGTATTACACCGCGACCGTGCGGTTCCTTGACTTGGCTTCTGGCGAAGAGTTCGCCGTGGTGGCGGCCTCAGCCACCGACAATCTCGCGCGGCAAGTGGTCGTGCATCCGATTCAGCCCAAGGTGTATGTGCCGCATCAACGCTCGAAGATCACGGCCGCTCACGGCGAAGGCTCGATCTTTCCGTACGTCAGCGTGGTCGATTGGCCGATCGCGGATAAGCCGTCGAGCGAGGCACTCAAACGCAAACGCATTCCGATGGACTCGTTCATCGGCAACCTCGTCACGTCGAATCCGTGGGAGATCGCAATCAGCCCGGATGGCAAGCAGTCGGTGGTGGTCTTCGGCGGGACCGACGATTTGTTCGTGATGGAGGTGCTCGACGACAACTACCGCGAGCTGACTCCGATCCGGCATATCAACCTCGGCCATAATCCGCGTGCTGTGAAGTATGCGCCCGATGGCCAATGGTTCTGGCTCTACAACGCGCTCGATTTCGAGGTCGTCGCCTACAACGCGAAGACCCTCGATCGCGTTGGCTTGGTGCGAGTCACCGAGAATCCGCTGGGGGATGAAATCCTGCGCGGCAAGCGGTTGTTCTATTCCGCTCTGATGCCGATGGCCTCACGGCGTTGGATCGCCTGTTCGAGCTGTCATCCCGACAGCGATCCCGACGGCCGAACGTGGCAGAACCCGGAAGGTCTGCGCAACACACCGCCGCTCGTCGCGCTGGCTTGGACGCATCCGCAACACTGGTCCGCCGACCGCGACGAGACGCAAGACTTCGAGCACACGATTCGCGGCCTGCTGATGCAGGGGAGAGGCTTGATCGCCGGTCCCGTCGCCGAATCCCTCGGCCCGCCGAACAAAGGCCGCTCGCGCGATCTCGATGCACTCGCGGCCTACACGAACTCGCACAAGGTGCCGCTCAGCCCGCACGCGAAGAGTGGTCTCAGCGATTCCGCGAAACATGGCCGAGAAATTTTTCTCTCGAAGGAAACGGCCTGTGCGACCTGTCATTCCGGCCCGTTCTTTACTGACTCGAATCCGGTGCTGAAGCCCGTTCTGCACGATGTCGGCACCGGACGCTCCGACCCCTCCGAGAAGATGCCGCTGAAATATGACACGCCAACATTGCTAGGGGTTTATCGTTCCGCGCCGTACTTGCACGATGGCTCGGCCAAAACACTGCGCGACGTGCTGACCACCAACAACGTCGGTGACAAGCACGCGAAGACAAGTCATCTCACCGCCAGCCAACTCGACGATCTCGTGGAGTTTCTCAAAGCCTTGCCTTACGAAGACCCGCAACCCGCCGCGCTGGCCGCCGGACTGAAAAAGGTCGAACGCTAAGGACGCGAGTCACCGGGACGTCCTGTTTTGAGAGTTCTCTCACGGCTCGGCAAACGGTGAAAAGTTTGTTTTCGCGAGACGATTTGGGACGCTTGTTTCCGGCCTCACATCATTCTGCCCATCCATCATTCTGCTGTCCGGGTTTCAGCAGAATGATGGGGGGCAGAATGATGTGGAATTCCATTGCATCATTCAAAAAAGAAACCACACCATGCTTCGATTTTCTGCTGTGTTCGTTCTGACGTTCGCCCTATTCACCATCGGCTGTGAATCATCGTCCGCGCCGCGGTCGTCGCCACCCGCCGCAGCCGTGACGCTCGACATCAAGAACTGGGAGGAAACTCTCGAACTCGTCGCACAGCACAAGGGCAAGGTCGTCGTCCTCGACCTCTGGTCCACCTCATGCGACCCGTGCATGGTCGAGTTCCCGCATCTGGTCGAATTGCACAAGCGGCATGGCGACAAGCTCGTCTGCCTGTCGGCGAGCTGTGATTACGCGGGCATCAAGAGCAAGCCGCCGGAAACCTATCACGAGCGAGTTCTCGATTTCCTCACGAAGCAGAACGCGACGTTCCAGAACGTGCTGCTCAACGTCGAAGCGGACGCTGTATTCGAGAAGATTGACCTCGCCTCGATCCCGGCGGTCATCGTGTTTGATCGCGATGGAAAAATCGCCAAGCGGTTCGACAACGATGATCCGACGGGGGCCGGAGATTTCACCTACACCAAGAACGTGGTTCCGTTCGTCGAGGAATTGCTCACAAAGTAAAACAAACGGCCGGTGAGCCGAACGCGCTAGCGTCGGGCGATTCGCGGTTTGTGAGCCGAACGCGCTAGCGTCGGGCGATTCGCCGTCAAACGTCACTCACCGAGGCCCGTGGCTAGCGCCATCGGCTCACAGAGCGAGTGCCACGAACGATCAATCACTGACCATTCCAATTCACGACGACTTGCACGCTTCCTCTGTGTCCGCAGTCGCGTCTTTGTGGTGTCAATTCAAACATTTTTGACACCACAGAGACGCGACCGGGGACACAGAGGGAAGACAAATGGAAGGCGAATCGATTGGCAGTTTTTTTCTCAATTGCAGTACGATCGCGTTCGGTTCCGTTCCAGTGAGCCGACGAGCATCATCCCACTTTTCACGAACCTCCAAGTCACCGTCATGCTCGATGTTCTTTGTTTCGGCATCATTGTTTCGGATCATCTTTGTTCGCCGATCTCGCATTTGCCGCGAGCGGGTGAGTTGGTGATGTCGCCTCGATTCGAACTGGCGATCGGCGGCAACGCGGCGAACGTCTCGACCGATCTCGCGAAGCTCGGTGTGAAAGTCGGAGTCGTCGGACTGGTCGGCAAGGATGTCTTCGGCCGACATGTGCGCGAGTCGCTCGAAGCGGCTGGCGTCGATTGCCGATTGCTGTGCGAATCGGCGACGAGTCCGACTTCGCAGTCGTTGATCGTGAACGTGCAGGGTGAGGATCGGCGGTTCATTCATGCGGTCGGAGCCAACGCGGACTTCGATGCCAGCCAAGTCACACCGGAGATGGTCCGCGATTGCCGAGTCCTGTTTCTCGGCGGCTATCTGCTGGCCGAGAAGCCGCTGGCGTCCAGCATCGTGCCGCTCTTTCAAGCGGCGCGAGAGGCGGGCATCCCGACGCTATTGGATGTGGTCGTCCCCGGCCCTGGTGACTATTGGCCGCGACTGCAACCGGTGCTCGCGCTGACGGACTTCTTCATGCCGAACGAAGACGAAGCATTGCTGCTCACCGGCGAGACGAATCCGTGGCGACAGGCGGAAGCGTTTCGCGCTGCGGGCGTGGGGACGGCGATCATCACGCGCGGTGGTCAAGGATGTGCGATCGTTTCGGACGCGGGTCGGTTTGAGGTGGCCGCGCATCGCGTGGAGTTCGTGGACGGCACCGGCAGCGGCGATGCGTTTGTGTCGGGGTTCATTTTGGGTTTGCTGCGCGGCGAAGAGACGCTCGGCTGTGTCCGGCTGGGGAGCGCGATGGGAGCCAGTTGCGTGCGCTCGACCGGAGCAACAACCGGTGTCTTCAATGCGATGGAACTCGATGCCTTCGTGGCCGCGAATCCGTTGAGTGAACGGCAAGAGACGACTTCGTAAGCCCACAACTCAGAATTGAACGCTCACATGCAATCGATTCAGCCTGTCTTCATCCGTGTGCGAGTTCCGTGTATTCAGTGCCAGGTTTTGAGTTCGAGCGTGCCGCAGTAGAGGTCGTTGACGAGAGAGATGTTCTCTCGTTGCCCCATTGCCGGGCTGGCTAGGCAACATTGGAATGATTCACGCGAGCGAGCAAATTTGTGCGATTGGTGAAGCGGCCAAGATTGTGGTTGAACCGCGAACTGGAAAATTTGCTTCGTCGCACGCCATTCGCCGCTTGTTCGTTACGTCGTGGTTGCGTAGATTCTCCCCCCGCTGCGGTCCCAAGGCTGGCTCGCCCCGAGTCAATCGAAACGACGATGAACTATTACGCGGACCTAGGCGGCGAAGTGACTGCTGACCTGATTTGGAATGACGAAAGGGCTACAGGTCAGGCAACAGAATTGCGAAAAACAGTGTTTTGCGGGTGTAACTCAGTGGTAGAGTGACAGCTTCCCAAGCTGTACGTCGCGAGTTCGAATCTCGTCGCCCGCTCTTGCGAATGTCCAAGCTGAGCCATGACGTATGGCAACCTGTCGAAAACGGAATCGTTTAGTAAAAACGGTACTACCAATTCAGGGAACCTGCACATTCCGAAGCTAGCGACGCCCAGCGATCTTTCTCACAAGGCATCTGGCCAAGCCCGCTGTCGAAACGATGGCCGCGATCACTACCTTGGCCCTTATGGCTCGACCCGCGACTGCTCCAGACCGTCGTCATCTCTGCCGAATATGAGATGGCTCGTGAAGCTGGCGAAAGTGCCGCTCGTCATCCCAAAATCGTCTGCTCGCGATCCGGGCCGACCGAGATGATCTCGACTCGCGATTGCAGCAGCTCGGCGATCGTGTCCACATAGCGCCGAGCGTTGGCCGGGAGGTCCGCCAACTTGCGGATGTGTGAGATCTCGCACTTCCAGCCCGGCAGAGTCCGATAGATCGGTTGGACTTGAGCGAGCCGTTCGACATGGCTGGGGAAGTCGGTCGTCCGTTCGCCGTTGATCTCATAGGCCTCGCAGACCTTCAATTCATCAAGGCCGCTGAGAACATCCAGCAACATCACCGCGAGGCAACTGACGCCGCTGATCCGTGCTCCGTAACCCGCGGCGACCGAATCGAACCAACCGCAACGGCGCGGGCGGCCGGTCACGGTGCCGTACTCGTGGCCAACGTCGCGAATGTGCTGGCCGATTTCGTTGTTCAATTCCGTCGGGAAGGGGCCGCCGCCGACTCGCGTCGTGTAAGCCTTCACGATGCCGATCATCCGCGAGATCGTCCGTTCGGGGATGCCGCTGCCGCTGTGAATGCCGCAGCCCGAACTGCTCGACGAAGTCACATACGGGAACGTGCCGTGATCGAGATCCAGCAGGCTCCCCTGAGCACCCTCGAACAACAGCCGTTTGTTGTTCTCCAGAGCGTGATGCAGGAACGCGGTCGTGTCGCAAATGTACGGTTTGAGCCGCTCGGTGTAGGTGAGGTATTCGGTGCAGATCGCGTCGGCGTCGAACGGTTTGAAGTCCGGGTCGAGCGCGGCCAGCATTCGATTCTTGAACTCGACGATTTCGGTGAGCCGACTTCGCAGCAGGTCGGGATACAGCAGATCGCCAATCCGAATCGCGTGTGTGCGTCCCGCTTTCTCGCGATAGCAGGTGCCGATGCCGCGCATCGTCGTGCCGATCTTCTCGGCCTGCCGCGAGTTCTCCAGCACCGCTTCTTCGACCATGTGATACGGGAAGATGACGTGTGCTCGATCGCTGACTTTGAAGCGTTCGGGAGCGACCGGGCCGCGCCGCGAGATGATCCCGTCTAGCTCGGCGAGAAACGCTTTTGGGTTAATCACCACGCCCGTCGCCACGACCGACGTGATGCCATCTCGCAAGATGCCAGCCGGCAGGAGCGAGAGCTTGTACGTCTGCCCGTCGAATTTCACCGTGTGTCCGGCGTTATTACCACCTTGATAACGGACGACGATGTCATGCTCGGATGTCAGAAGATCGACGATCTTCCCTTTGGCCTCGTCACCCCACTGCAAACCGACGACTGCTGTTGCCGACACGATGAGTCCTCAATCGAAATGAAAAATGGCTGCGCACAAACGCGGGGGAGTGTAGTGGCTCAGGGAATAGGAGACAGGGAACCGGCCCGTCCGAATGCTGAGCGCGGCCTCCGCACATTTCGGTGACGTCGCAGTCTTCATCCGTAGGGCGGCCGATATTCTGCTCGCCGGAAGTCAGCAGAATGATGTGAGAGGACTTGGCGACTTCCCAATCGGAACTTGGAAATGTTTTGATTGCGGCTCCGCCGGGCCAAGCTCGGCGCGGTTCTGCGTTCGGCATCGAGCGCGCGACCCAATCTTGACGCTTGCGGCCTCGCGCGGGCACGGCCAAGATGACGCCCCACTTGGACTCGGCAACTGGCTCACAGCGTGAAAGGGAACTCGATGAGCGTTCGGCTAAAACTCTTCGTGATGATGTTTCTGCAATTTTTCATCTGGGGAGCTTGGCTGCCGCTGATCTTCGGATACCTGCCGAGCCTTGGATTCACTCCGGGCGAGCAGTCGCTGATTTTGAACGCCTTTCCGTTCGCCGCCATCGTGGCGATGTTTTTCAGCAACCAATACGCCGACCGAAAATTCGCGGCGGAACAGTTTCTCGCCGTCAGCCACTTGATCGGCGGCATCTCCATCCTGCTGTTGGCTTGGGTCGTGAGTGGCTGGAACTTGAAGTTTCTGACGATCGAATTCAACGGCCAGCCGCTGACGATCAACCTCAGCTTCTGGGCGTTCTTCTTGCTGATGATGATCCATTGCCTCGTGTATGTGCCGACGATTTCGATCACGAATTCCATCGCCTTCGCCAGTATGAAGGATGCTCAGGAAGAATTCGGCATCGTGCGAATGGGAGGCACGATTGGCTGGATTGCCGCCGCTTGGCCGCCGGTGTTTCTGTTGGTCGATTGGGAGAAAGTCGGCAAGTCCGACGCGACGGGTTTCATCGGGAAGCTCGGAGCCATCTTCGATTCTCCGCTGACCGGCGAAGCCATGCAGCACGCAACCTCGATGACCTATCTGGTGGCGGGCGGAGCCTCGTTGCTGTTGGCGTTCTTCAGCGTGACGCTGCCTCACAATCCGCCCAAGCCGGCGACCGAAGGTGACTCATCGGCGTGGCTGAAGTCGATGAAGCTGCTCGCGCATCCGTTCGTGATGGTGCTGTGGTTGGTGACGCTCGTGGACTCGTTCGTCCACAATTGCTACTTCCAATTCACCGGCCGCTTCTTGCCGACGGTCGGCATTCCTGAGAACTGGGTCACACCGGTCATGAGCATCGGCCAGATCGCCGAAATCCTGACGATGGCGATCCTCGGTCTATGCCTCAAGAAGCTCGGTTGGCGAACGACGATGATCTTCGGCATCCTCGGTCATGCCGCGCGGTTCGCGGTCTTCGCGTTCTGCGGCACCGAAGAGTTCAAATGGCTGATCGTCGTCGTCCAAGTGCTGCACGGCATCTGCTACGCCTTCTTCTTCGCAACCGTTTACATCTTCGTGGATGAGTACTTTCCGAAAGACATTCGCTCCAGCGCGCAGGGTTTGTTCAATCTGATGATCTTGGGGTTGGGTGCGCTTTTGGCTGGCTTCGTCTGCCCGCCGCTGTTCGAGAAATACACGGAGATGACCGTGAAGACCGAGGTCAGCGGGTCGGCGTTAATCGGGCTTCAAGCCGAAAAGTCGAACGAAGTTCAAATACTGAGTCTCAAGCGGCCTCCGCGCGACGGCACGGTGAGACTCTCGTTCAAAGGGGAATCGACCGCCGCGATCTCCGTCGATGCCGGCCCCGACAAGATTCAAGCCGCCCTCGAAGCACTCAAAGCGGTGAAGCCGGGCAACGTCAAAGTGACCGGAGGTCCGCTGAAGGGCGAGGCGGTCAGAGTCGAGTTTGTTGGCGAACTGGCCGGAAAGGATGTGGGTCAAATCGGCGATCAAGTCGATTTCCGCGGCCTGTTCTTGATCCCCTGCCTCTCGGCCATTGGGGCCGCCGTCGCGCTGGCGTTGTTCTTCCATCCGCCGAAGAAGGACGCTCTGTCGGCCGGATAGCGGCAGCCAATGTGGCTCGAAACTTCGAGCTTGTGAAAATTGAAAGCCGCGACCGTGAGGGAGCGGTCTTAAGTTCTTGAAACAACCGCTCCCTTACGAGCGTGCCGAATTTCTCGCCCCTGAGCTTGCCTCAGGGGTTCATGCGTTTCTGCGCTACTCAAATTCATCGGGAAAATCGTAGCGCAGAAACCCGCGAGCCACTGGGGCAAGCCCAGTGGGGAGAAATTCGACAAGCTCTCACGGTCGCGGCTCCGAAGTGTTCACGGCCTCTCCGCGTCGAGAATCGCGACGCCCAACGAAAACGGCCCGCCGAGTCAGAGGACTCGGCGGGCCGCGTGCTTTGTGAAACGGATTGCTCCACTGCGTTTTTCCGGATGTGCTATTCCAGAATCTTGGCGGTGCTTTCGACGACTTTCTTGACGCCGTCCTTGTCGAGCTTGCCCTTGGCGAACGCGTGGTTGACCACGGTTTTCTTACCGATCCAGTGCAAGACCGTGACTTCCGCGTCCTTGGCGATCTTGTAGTTGGGAGGTCCGGCCACGCCGTCGAAGATCGTCAGCGGCACATTCTTGATGCCGGCTTTCTCGGCAAGCGTCTGGAGTTTGGCTTCGTCTCCGTCCGCATCATTGCTGAGCAGGATCACAAACGAGGCCAGCTTCTTGTCTTCGTTCTGGGCGACTTGTTCGTCGATTTGTTTGACCAAACTGGTCAAGTCGTCGGTGATGGATCTGGTGAAGATCGCGACCACCGGACGAGCACCATACCTTCAGCGATAGCAGAGCGTTTTGTCCTTGTTTGGGCCAGTGATGTCGCGGACGTTGAACACGCCTGCGGCATCGCCGACTTGTAAACCGGACTTCAGCTCTGCCGCCATCAAGCTCGCCGTTGCGATCAGCAACGCGAGTGCGGGGGCAAAGAACGGTTTCATCGGAGCACTCTCCTTCAATTGAGGAACAATCGAATGCCTGCCGCACGCGCGGCTGGCTGAAATTAGCCTGACTCTTCAAGTCGAAAGTCAGTGCTGTCATGCGCTCGACTCAGAAAGTCCGTAAACATTGGGAGCCGCGACCGTGAGGGAGCGGTGAACCCGCGACCGCTCCCTTACGGTCGCGGCTCCAAAGAGTCGTGTTACTTCTTCGGGGCTTGAGCGACGCCCAGTTCTTTCAGCTTCGCGGAGATGTGCTCGCCGTGAGCCTCCGTCTTCACTTCCTTGTCGATGAACAGAATCTTGCCATCCTTGCCGATGTAGAACGTGACTCGCTTGGCGTTCCCTTTGTCGTCGGCGACCAGCCCATACTCTTTGGCGGTCTTGCGAGTCGGGTCGCTGAGGATCGGATAATCGAGATCCAGCGACTTGGCGAACGCGGCGTTCCCCTTTTCTCCTTCGACTTCATCGCACGAGGCAGTGAAGTAGGCGACATCGTACTGGCGAATCAGCTTGCCGTGCTCGCGCATCGACCGACACTCTTTGGTGCATCCGCCGGTGAAGGCTTTCGGGAACCAAGCGACCACGACCGCTTGTTTGCCTTTGAAGCTCGACAGTTTGTAGGTCTTGCCATCGCTGGCTTTCAGCTCGAAGTCGGGCGCATCGGCTCCGACTTTCAGTTCTTCGGATTGAGCGATCGACGCGGTCATCATGAGTGCCACCGATAAAATTGAGACAAAGGAAGTTTTCCAAGACATAGCGTTCTCCTCGGAGGAAGGATCGGGAAGCGAACCGAACATCAGCTCGCCGGAGGGATCAGACGGTGAGGGTTCCGCGACCGGGTGGGATTTCGTCGCGAGTGCACGGGCGGGACTCATGCGCGAGAGGGCAACCCCAAACGCGGGCGGGACTCTATCGACGCTTATTCGCCGGAAACAAGCAACAGGATCGCCAAACGAGCCGACATGTTCCGCCCAACTTCTGCCAGTCCAGCCGACAGCCGACAGCCGATCGCCGTGATGACGAAGAGTTTTTGTGGACGGACTTTTCGCCCGCTCAACTGGCCGATCCTAAGGCCATTGGTCGCGTGACGTCCGAAGTCTCACGACTTCGATGACGGAAGCTCGCGATCGTTGTTGCGATGCGGTCATTCTGACAGAAACGGCCCTGCACACATTCTCTGTTTGTGGAGCCGCGATATGGCCAGGTTTCTGCTGAGCGTTTCACCCGACGCGAATGAGCTGGTGTTGTGGAACCTCTCTTCCCACTCGCCAGGCGATCCGTCACGTCGTCGAGTCGCCAGCCGATTGTTGACCGCTGAACTGCTCGCCGAGTTGCTGGACTGCACGCCGTCCGACTGGACGGACTCGGGCGCTGCGGAGTTCAGACTCGTCTGTGAAGGACACGCATGTCCGCGATCTACGGCGATGGTTAGAATCAGCCCGGACTTAGAACCACGAATTCACATGACGATCGACGATTTATCGGAGTCACTGATGGGTAGGAAACTTGATCCGATCACACGGCTGGTCCGACAGTGCGACCCGAATGAAGCGTTGTCATCCACCGATCCGCGGTTTGTGGATTTCGCGGATGCACGTGGCGCGGATGCGGTCAAGATCATCGAGCGGCAATTGCGCCGCGCGGGGGAAACACCGGAGCGATTGTTGTTCGCGGGTCATCTCGGAATCGGGAAGAGCAGTCTGCTCAAGCGGCTGCAGGACCGGCTGGAAACGGGGGCCGATTCCAGCGGGAAATTCACCGTCGTCTGGATCGATACCACGAAGCAACTCGATCCGAACGATCTCGACTTCCCCGATCTGCTCGTGCTGATCGCGGCAGAGGTTCAACGGCGGTTGAAAGTGAAAGAAGTCTCGGGATTCACCGAACCGTCCATCCGCATGAAGAGCCTCTGGGATGCTTGTAAGGAGTTGATCGGCAGCACGGTGCGACTGACCGAAGCCGAGATCGATGTTCCGTTTGGCTCGCTGACCTTGGAGCTTCGGAACCAACCAACGGCCCGAACGAAGCTGCGCGAACAGATCGAGAAACTGTCGACGGAGTTACTTTCGGCGTTGAACGAACTGCTCCACGACTCGAATGCCGCTCTCCGAAAATCGGGAGGTGCCGGGTTGGTGTTGATTGTCGATGGGTTGGAGAAAATGAGCCGTCGCGAACTTCCCGACGGGTCGAATTCGCACGACCGGCTGTTCATTCATCGCAGCGCCCAGCTCGCCAGTCTGGAGGCCAACGTCGTCTACACCGTTCCGATTTCGCTGTACTACTCGCCGCAATGCTCGGTGTTGGAACAGGCGTTTGGCGAGTTCAACACGCCGGTGCCGATGATCAAGGTCCGGCCCAGTCAGAGCGAAGAGGTGAATCCGAACTCGGTCGGAATGCAGCGGCTGTGGGAGATGCTCGACCTGCGTTGCAAAGCGGCCGACGTCCCATTCGCCGACGTCTTTCCCGACGATTCGGTCTGGCAGCACTTGTGCGCGATGTCGGGCGGGCATCCGCGTCACTTGTTGATGTTGCTGCGAACCGCCGCCAATCAGTTGGATGCTCTGCCGATCACCCTTGCTGCCGCCGAGCAGGCGGTGCGGACATACGCGAACAGTTTGCTCCGGGAGATTCCCGATGATTTCTGGCCGAAGCTGCGGCAGTTTGAATTGCCGCAGGAAGAAATTCCCCGCGACGAAATGCACCAGAAGATGCTCTATTTCCTGCACGTCTTCGAGTACCAAAACGGGCGGCCGTGGTACGAAGTGAATCCCGTCATTCGCACGTTGGAGCGATTCCGAGATGCTTGATCCGGTGCAGACGTTGCTGGCTTCGAGTGACGAGTCCGACGCGACTTTTCTGGAGCTGTCTCGGACGCTCACGCGGGTGGAGGGTTTCACGCTGCTGATCGCCGTGTGTAATGAGCCGGCGCGTCAGAACCGATTGCTCGATCGTCTGGACGCGGTTCTGGAAAGCCCGGCGATCCGTGTCGTGGTTCCGGCCGATTGCGAGGACGTGCTGGCGTTCGTTGAGTTGTCGTTGACGGACCATGCTTCAATCTCGGCCGTGATGGTGACGGAGTTCGCGTCCGGCATTCGCTCGGTCGACGTGACACACCCGAAGTTGCGAGCCTTGAATCATCGCCGTGAAGAATGGCGTGAAAGTGTTCCCGCTCCCGTCGTCTTCTGGCTGCCCGAATACCTGTTGCAGCCGCTGGCGCAACAGGCTCCCGATTTTCTCGACTGGCGGAGCGGCACGTTTCTGTTTCTCGACCCGCTGGGACGCGCGGCGGAATCTTCCATCCGTGGTGCTGACAGCACTCCGGAAATCTGGCGTTTCCTGGAGACTGAGCGTCGCGAACGCATGGCTCAATTGCGCGAGTGGCTCGCGCCGACTCCATCGGACCGCGACGGCAAGTTAGATCCGGCCAAGATTCGCTGGTTGCTGGAACTCGCCGAGCATCACCAGCGACTTGGCGAATATCATGAGTGCTTGCAGATCGCTCGCAATCAGGCGCTGCCCATCATTCCTACCGACGACAAACGGAGTCAGGCCTTCGCGTGGAGCTTGATCGCCGACGTCCTGCAATCGCGCGGGGAGCTGGACGAGGCGCTCCGCATCCGCCGCGAGGAACAACTGCCGGTCTACGAGCGGCTCGGCGACGTGCGGTCGCGGGCGGTGACGATGGGGCAGATCGCCGACATCCTGCAATCGCGCGGGGAGCTGGACGAGGCGCTCCGCATCCGCCGCGAGAAAGAACTGCCGGTCTACGAGCGGCTCGGCGACGTGCGGTCGCGGGCGGTGACGATGGGGAAGATCGCGGACATCCTGCAATCGCGCGGGGAGCTGGACGAGGCGCTCCGCATCCGCCGCGAGGAACAACTGCCGGTCTACGAGCGGCTCGGCGACGTGCGGTCGCGGGCGGTGACGATGGGGAAGATCGCC
>JBJXEX010000046.1:0-13697 GCA_046156195.1 Planctomycetaceae bacterium
TTGGCCTAAAACCTATGCTTAAAACCATACCATAAGGATGTGCTATGTAGTGCCAACGACAGTTTGCGGATTCGCAACCCATTGCTAGAATGCGACTTACAAGAACGAGCTGTCGAAGTTGAGTCAAAGGCTCGCGCGACAAGGCCCGCGACACGCTTGGCCGGGTCTACGAATATTTTCTGGGCAAATTCGCCGCCGCCGAAGGGAAGCTCGGCGGCGAGTTCTACACGCCGCGCTCCGTCGTGCGCGTGCTGGTCGAGATGCTCGAACCGTACGCCGGCCGCGTCTACGACCCCGCCTGCGGCTCCGGCGGCATGTTCGTTCAGTCCGAAAAGTTTGCCGAAGCCCACGGCGGCAATAAGACCGACGTCTCCATCTTCGGCCAGGAGTCCAACCCGACCACCTGCCGACTGGCCCACATGAACCTCGCCATCCACAGCATTGAGGCGAACCTCGGTCCCGCCCCCGCCGACACGTTCCTGCGCGACGCCCATCCCGATCTCAAGGCCGACTTCGTCCGCGCCAATCCGCCGTTCAATGTTTCCGACTGGCACCGCAGCGACAAACGCATTGTGGTTCAATTCGATCGAATCGCTGCGGCGCATACCGCAAAGGAATCTTGCTAGAATGCGACGCTTCAAGAGGCCGCAACAGGTGCCAACTTCATTGTGACAGTTTCTATTTCGTTTGTTTCATTTCAGCCTGACGACCGGATCGACGTTGAAAGGAATCAAGACTGATGCCTGCTCAGGATGTTTTCAAGGTGTGTGTGGAAGCAATTCGTGCTGGCGAGTTGATTCATCGTGTGAGCAGCACGGACAAGGAGTTCCACTTCCAGAACTGGTTCAAGTCTCGTCTGGAGCACGCGGGCCATAACTTCGAGATCGGCGGTCGAAACAGTTACCCCGACTTTCGCATGGTGGTCACGACCGACGGTTACGAACTGAAGGGGCTGGCCTATCCGGGGCGGGACGCGAGCTTCGACAGCAACAGCCAAGTGCCGACCGGATCACACAACGGCCGCGCGATCTACTACGTGTTTGGGCGATATCCCAAGCAGCCGGATGGCAATGCCTATCCGGTCCTCGACCTCGTGATTTGTCACGGCGATTTCTTGAACGCGGATCACGACTACGTCCATCACAACAAGAGCGTGAAAGGCTTCGGCAGCTACGGCGACCTCCTGATTCGAGATCGCAAGATGTATGTCGTGCCGACTCCGTTTCGACTGGTTGACGGCGTTGCTCACCGACAGACGCTGATTTTGCCAGCGGGAGTTAAGCTCGGTCGTGAGTTCGTGCGAGTCGGCGAGTTGTGTCGTCGTGAAACCGACGAATTGGTGATCGCGTACTCGTTCGATCTGCAAACGAATGAACTGCGACCAACGAAGGTGCCGAACCCGCACGCCGGTCGCGAGCATCCGTTTCAAGCGTGGCGATTGAAGGGTTCTCCAACTGATCCCGTGGCGATGCGCGTTGCCCAAGACGCAATGGCTGCTGAGGAGGTCGATGATGACAACGACCACTGACGCAAGACTGATCGAGTCCGACGATTTTCCGTTCGAGTTCCTCTCGCACCTTGCCGAGCGCGAGAGCTGGCGGAAAGAGATTCATCGCCCGATCTATCACGTCCACAAATGGTGGGCGAAGCGTTTGGGCTCGGTCTTTCGCGGCATGTTGTTGGGCTGCCAACTACCGACGTCCGCGAGCTTGGCCACCGAGTTCTATCGCTCGCACACCTTTACGGGCCTGTCGGTGTTCGATCCCTTCATGGGATCGGGAACGACCGTCGGCGAGGCTCACAAGCTGGGCTTCACCGCGCTCGGCCGCGACATCAACCCGGTTGCCGTCGAAGCGGTCACGACGGCGTTGGGGCCTTTAAGCGAGCACGAGTTGCAGGCCGCGTTCGCGCAGCTCGAAGCCGACATCGCTCCGAAGATTCGGCAAATCTACCGCTCGATCGACAAACGGGGTCGGCCGTGTGACGTGCTGTATTCGTTCTGGGTCATGCAGGCCACTTGCCCCGACTGCTCGCGGGCCGTCGATCTGTTCCCGTCCTACGTCATCGCTCGCAACGCTTACCCGGATCGCAAGCCGGAGGTCCAAGTCTATTGCCCGAACTGTGGCGACATCGCCCCCGGCTTGCATGGTGACGACGCGGCAACCTGCGCGGAGTGCGGTCATCAGTTCGATCCGAGCACAGGCACCGCGCGCGGCACGAAGGGACACTGCGGAAGCTGCAACGGCGACTTCAAGATCCTCGACGTCATCGCCCAGCAAGAGACTCGGCCCGCGTTTCGGCTGTATGGCAAGCTGGTGCTGACGAGCGACGGTCGCAAAGAATATCTGCGAGCGACTGCCGACGACCTCGCGGCGTATGAGCAATGCTCGGTCGAGTTGCGTCGCGCCGTCGAAGCGGGCGAACTCGCGCTGCCCGACCTCGCGTTGGAGTTCGGTCACAACACGCGGCAAGCGATGGGCTACGGCTTCACGTCGTGGCGAGATTTCTTCAATGACCGGCAGTTGCTCGCGCTCGTCTGGCTGCGCGATGCGATTTTGAAACTCGACAATCCGTCCGCTCGCCGAGCGATGCTGACGCTGTTCTCCGGCGTGCTGGAGTTCAACAACCTCTTCGCGTCGTACAAAGGGGAAGGAACCGGCGCGGTGCGGCACATGTTCTCGCACCACATCCTCAAGCCGGAGCGGACGCCGATCGAAGCGAACGTCTGGGGCACACCGAAGAGTTCCGGCTCGTTCTCAACGCTCTTCCCCTCGCGATTGCTGCGAGCCGTGCGATACCGCGAACAGCCAACCGAAGTGAATGGCCAGAGCGGCGACGCCCGCATGTGCTCGCCGGCCTTCACGGGACGGATCGAACCAGACTGGCCGACTTCCGCTGACTTGGCTCCGCGCGGCATCTACCTGTCGTGCGGCGACTCGTCGATGACCAACTTGGCCGATCAAAGCATCGACCTCGTCGTGACCGACCCGCCGTTCTTCGACAACGTCCATTACTCGGAACTGGCCGACTTCTTCTTCGCGTGGCAGCAGATCGGAAACCGGACGAAGCCCGCCTCCGGCTCCACAACACGCCATCTCTCCGAGGTCCAAGACGCCGACGCCGACAAGTTCGCCGAAAAGCTGCAAGCCGTCTTCCGCGAATGCCACCGCGTGCTGCGTGACGACGGCTTGCTGGTCTTCTGCTATCACCATTCACGCCACGAAGGCTGGGCGTCCTTGGCAAAGGCGATTCTCGGAGCGGGCTTCCTCGTCGTGAACTCGCAGCCGGTCAAGGCCGAGATGTCCGTCGCGACTCCCAAGTCGGCGGCCAAAGAACCCATCCAGTTCGACATCATCCTCGTCTGCCGCAAGCGTGACGCGACGACTCACGTCCCTTGTCCCACTGAGTCCGACGCCCTCGCGTCCGCAAGGAAGAAACTCCTGCGTCTGTACGCGGAAGGTTTTTCGCTGTCCCTCAACGACCGCCGCATCGTGCTGCTCGGCCAACTGCTCACCTTGCTCCGCGCCCCTGATGACTTCGAGTCCGTCGCGCGCCACCTCGACGACGACATCCACACGCTCGCCCCCAGTGAACCAGTCCGCCGCCGTCCGCCGCCACAGAGACTGCTCTTTGAAGATGCGTGAAATGACCAAATACCATTCCAGACACATTTGCAACGCTTACTAGGAGCGGCATCAGAAGTTGCTGGCAACGACTCCGGACCCGCTCGATTTGTTCTTCACAGAAGTTGCGTAACCATGACCACGACGACTACTCCAGGCCGCACGAACAAAGAGCTCTTGAAGGCACTTCGCCCTCCTGTTGCTCGGTTCTATCCCTACGATTTGCACACGCACAGTCTTGGATCGCACGACGTGTGCCATGGGAGTCGCTTTCTTGCGTTGCCTGAAGATCTCCGTAATGCGGTCGCTCCGCCATCTGTTGCGCCGTCCGACAGCGGCGCTACACCACCGGCGAATACCGCGAGTCTGTCACCGAACATTTCGCTACCTCTTTCCAAAGAGCCAACCGACCACAAAAGGCACGACCATGATGTCGCGACGCCAGAGTTTGTCACTGCGTTCTACAAATCGCTTTACAATCGCCGCGATGCGCTCGTTACGGAGGAGAGCATTTCGCCTACGGACAACTGGGCGGTCGTAGGAATCACTGATCACGATACGGCCGAGTTTTCTACAGCACTTTCGCAGCATGCGTGGTCGCTACGCACGACAGACAGATTGATTCTGCTGCCGGGGATCGAACTCGAAGTGCGATTTCCGGTAGAGGGAACGTCAAATACGTGCCCGCTCCACATTCTCTGCCTGTTCGCGCCTTGCACAACGGCATCGGACATTCGTCTCGTCATCAACGAAGCCAAGCCATCGACAACGCCACCTTGGGATTTCGGTGTCCCAATCGCCGTGGCCGAGTTGCCGCCGTTCATCCAAGGACTTCGCAACCACCAGACATATCCCGCTATTTGCATCGCGGCCCACGTCTGGTCCAGCAAGGGAATTGCCAGCGAACCAAAGAAGATCATGCTGGAGTCTCTTGATGCAGACATCACGCGTCTTCAAGGGGAATTGGAGCGTGCAAAGGCAGACAACGATGGTTCCGACGAACGCGACATCCAATCGCGTCTAACCAAGCTTGTTGCTCGCAGAGATGACTCTGAAGAGATTCATCTGACGGTGCTACGTCTGATGGGCCAGTGTGGGTTTGATGGGCTCCAAGTGCGCGATCAATCGCATGAAGCACACTACAGAAGGCTGCACCGGTTTAGGGATCAACATGGCCGATCGGTTCCAATCGTATGTTCTGACTCGCACACCCCGACTGGCGTTTTTCTGGCAGGGGACGACATTCCGTACATAAAGCTCAACGTCGAGACCCTCATCGGTGGCGACCCCGCAGCCGTATTTGACGAGATCCGAAAACGCGCACTTCGCTTCGGTGAGACGCGGACCACTTATGCGTCTCCCGAACGAGTAAGTCATTGGATCGAGGGTATTGAGATCGTCCCGGATGCGGCGAACGCGCGAGAGTTTTGGGAAGCGGTGTCTGACGGTGCGCCATCGCCGGGTACCAAGGCTCCTTTCACACTACCCCTATCGAGAAATTTGAATTGCTTCATCGGAGGGCGAGGGTCTGGAAAGAGTTCGCTCATCGAGGCCATTGCATTCCTCGCTGACAAAACAAAATTCAAAGAAGAAGCTGCAAAAAAGGAAAAGGATCGTGAAGACTGGTATCGACGTGCTGAAGCCACACTTCGCGGTTGTCGATTGCGCCTTGTTTGGAAGTCGACCGGACCCGTCGGTATTGGAACGCTGCCGAAGCGCTCCCTTTTCGTAAGTCGATACTTCGATTCCGATGGCCGTCATCCCGATGCCGAAGTTCGGGATGCCGATGGAAACGCAATTGTTGATCGGTCAATTTCCGTTCCAAAGTTGCAATTACTCAGGGCGCATGAGATCGAGCGTACCGCTCAATCAGACAACCTGCGAATGTTGTTCGACGACCTTTGCGGTGCTGAAATCGCGGCCCTCTCCGCATCGATCGAAAACATTCGCGGCCAATTGAAGATTCAACGGACAGTGATTCTCAATGCCTGCCAACAAGTAGTTCGACTCACCAAAGAGGGTGGGCCTCTGCGACAATTTGGAATCCGGAAGAAGCAGTTTGAAGCTGTCAACAAACCAGAGCTGCGTGAGCGATTCGAACTGGTCGATCTAGCCGAAGCGATTACCAAGGTCGCAACAACAACACATGAATCTTGGGCGGAGGTGAATGCCGCTGGTTCTCTGGAAACGTTAGAAACGGACTTGGTTAACTTCTTCGACACAGCCACGACATCGGTTCTTGATGACCAGGGCCAAGTCCTTGGCGGGCACGAGTCAATTCATGCGGCCGTGCGCCTTCCGACTGATTCGGAATCTCCCTGCTTGCGAGAAGACGTGTTGAAAGCAGTTCAAGCCGCCAAAGCGGCGGTCGAACGTGGGGAGACATTATTTGCACAAACAGAAGCCGAAGCGACTACCATTCTAAAAGGTCGCCGTGATGAGTTGGCAAAGGATGGACTGCCGACAGGTTCCAGCGAACGCGAAGCAAAGAAAAAGGCGTTCGATGAAGCGAAATTGGATCATCAGAAATACTTGTCTCTGATGGCCACGATTGAGGAATTGCTGGCGGCGCGGAAAACGCTCTTTTAACAACTCGTCGATGAATCTCAAAAGCGCACAACATTGCGAACGACCCAGGCTGACAGCCTCACAAAACAATTGCGACGGGATCTCGATGGCGACGTGCTCCGGATCGAAGTTCACGCGAATCCGCTCGCCGACAAAGGCGAGTTCGGCGCGTGGTTGGAAAAGCACATGGATGCTGCTTTTCCTCGATTTAGACCACAACGAAGGTCGGCGTTACTTGAGTCCGGTTTGATGCCAAGTGCGCTGCGCGACATGCTGCTCCACGAGGGAGATCCGGATATATCTGCACTGACAAATCAGCGTCAGAAGGCGGAAGAAGGTCGGATCACCACAGACGACTGCTCACAAATTCTTAACCTGTGCCGCGGACGCCGTTTGGTCGCCCTCGACGAGGCCGACCAATGGGACGATGAGTTTTTAGCTGCGTTGCCTGAAGATCTTCGTAAAGGAATCGTACTGTTTCCGGCTGTCGGAACGAACTTCTGCATCGATCATGTCCTCGCGCTTGACGAGGTCGTGCTGGACGACGTTCCGGAAATCCTGCTAAATGATCGGCCGTCCGACCCCGAAAGCGCGGCACGACCACTTCGCGATTTGTCTCCCGGGCAACGGTGCAGTGCGATCCTTCCGCTGCTGCTGCTCTCAGGCGACTATCCGCTCGTCATCGATCAGCCAGAGGAAAACCTCGATAATCGACTCATTCGCCAAGTGATCGTGAATATCCTTGCCAGCATGAAGCTGCGGCGACAAGTCATTATCGCAACGCACAACCCAAATCTTCCGGTGTTGGGGGATGCCGAACAGTGTGTCGTCTTGCAAGCCAGCGGACGTGACCTGTCGCGATTGGTCGCGATGGGCAGTCTCGATTCGCCGCATGTCGCCCGTTACATCACGGACATCATGGAAGGCGGCCGTGAGGCATTTCAGTATCGGCAGTCCATTTATCAGACGCATTGGGAGTCCGAGATCGAAGAAGGTTCATAACCTCGCTGACGACTGCGTAAGGTCTTGACTTGCCACAGTCCGTCTCTTGCTCAAAGCATGGATTAGTGAAGTCTCACGCATGGGTTGACCCAACATTCGCGACGGCGCGCGAGTGAACCGCGTGTACGGCGAGAAGCCGGGCGGGTTGATCGTCGACTTGTTTGGGTTGGCTGATCCGCTCGCCGATGCGCTGGCGATGTATGCCAACGCGACAGGCGAAAGCGACAAGCCGATCAAGGAACTGCAGGACGAGGCGATCCCGGCGATGCGGTCGGCATTCGAGCAGTTGCGCGGGTTCTTTCACGGGTACGACTACTCGGCGGCGCTCGACGCTGAACCGGTCAACGTGCTGCGGGTGTATCTGGGGGCGATCGATCATGTGCTGGACGTCGGACAGAACGTGGGCGAGGAGACGGGCTGGAAGCGGTTCCGCGGGATGGTGAAGCGACTCTCGACGGCGTTTGCGCTGGCGGTGCCGCGCGAGGAGACGCGGGAGATCACGCCGCACCTGGCGTTCTTCCAGCGGAACAGCGCGAGCTGTCCGGTGAATCGCGGAGATATTGGCGTTCCACGAACCGGGCGGCTTGCGCCGCACCGCTAAAGTGAGTGACGCCGGGCCGACGCCGGGCGGGGGCGGATCGCGAGACATCGATGCCGCCGTGAGGCAGGTCATCGGCGACGCGGTGGATGCGGGCGAGGTGATCGACCTCTTCGCGGCGGCGGGCTTGGACGCGGCACGGCTGGACATCCTCAGCGAGGATTTTTTGATGCGAGTCAGCGCCTTGGAGCAAAAGAATCTGGCGCTGGAGACGCTGCGAAAACTGCTCACCGACCAGATCAAGATCAGCGAGCGGACGAACCTCGTGCAGGCGCAGAAGTTCCTGGGCCTCAACCACGAACGCCTCACCTACCGCTACGCCGGCCGCGAAATGCGGCTGACCGATGTGGCAGGATCGGTAGCGACGGACATCATCGCCTGAGCCAGTTCAGCCGTCCCTGCCCTGCTGCGGAGGATCGACTCCTTTGTCAACAATCGGCAATTGGCCCATTGCTTCGCGGAGCCATCGCGCTGGCCGCGAACGGAATCCCGATCTTCAACCCGCTCAACAATTGCGGCGAGGACTGTAATGCCATCGGCGAACTCGACGAGTTCGCCGGGTATTGCGGACGAGCCGACGACTACCATGATCACATTGCTCCGGGGCGCGGATGACCGAGGCCCAAACAACAACCGGAGTCCCAAGAAACGGCGCAGGGGTCGGCAAGGTTGGTCGCGTGAAGTTGGAGTAATTTAGATTTGGTATCATTCGAGCCAGTTCCCTTCGATCTTCAGCGAGGGCTGCGTATCGTGCGGAAATGCGTTTTACGGATTTGCAGCTCGTGCTCATTGAAAGGTTGGCGGTGATGCTGATGTTGCGAATGGTTGGAGTCTGTTGTGTGCTGCTTGTTGGACACCTCATTCGGACATCCTGTGCGGCAGAGCCTTTGCCCCCGGCGTTTGAGCCGATCATTGCGGCGTCGAAGGCGCGGGCGGAGGCGGCTCAGAAGGCGGTCGCCGAGTGGAAGGGCAAACGGGATGCGCTCGTCAAACAACAGAAGCCAATCGAGAAGAAGATTCGCGATCTCGGCAAGAAGCTGAATGCGGAGCGCGGTGAGCAACTCAGCGCGGTCAACGCGGAACTGCTGAAGGTTGAAACGCGGCTCGAAGCGGTTGAGAGCGAGATCAAGTCGCTCTCTCCGAGCAGCTTCAAGACGACGAAGGAATTCGCGGCGCACGACAAGCTGACGGATGAACGTCGCTCGTTGCAGGAGTCAGTCGAGCGGCTGCAACGCGCGAGCTTTAGCGCGTTGTGTGAAGTGCTGAGAGCAGACGCTGATGGCGCGAAGTTGGTCGCGGAGTGGGAACGGCTCGATGTCGAGGCCATTGGGGCGGGCAATGAAGCGACGCTCGTACAACTGCGCCGCGACAGCATTGTTCGCGCGGAAGGGAGCTTGCAGGGGCTTGTCAGCAATCCGCCCAAAGAGCCGAAGGGCATTGAGAGTCAGAGCCTCATCGAAGCGCCGCAGCCGGATGATGTTGCCGCTCGGAAGGCTCGCTTCGCGGCGCGGCGGACTCCGGCAGGGATCAAGGAACTCGGCGAGCGATTCTTCTCGCAGATGACGCTCACGACTCTGGGACTTGAGCCCGTGCGACAACTCGTCGAGCAGCAGAACTACGCCGCCGCGCTCGATGCCTACAAGCAGTTCTACTTCCGCAAGCTGTTGGCGGAAGATGCGGTAGTAGCGAACTCTGAAGCGATCGCGAGCAGCGATGATGAGCCGCTTGAAGGCGTTGTCTCTCATGCGTCGAGCGTCTTCCCGCCGCCGACTCAGGAGCTGATTGATCTCGCTCTCAAGGGGATTTTGGCGGAGACCGTTGCGGTCAAAGGTGCCACGAAGAAGTTCTCGGTCAAGCTCGGCGAACCCGGTGCCGTCAATTGGGTGTTCGTCAGCGATGAAGACGGCCGAGTTCACAAGTGGTCGCAGAATGAACTCGGGCAAGTCGCTCAGCCGCATGACCCGCTGCTGTTGCAGTTGTGCCGGAATCAAAATTACCCCGGAGCGACGTTCGCGACTTTGCTGCGTTCGTATGCGATCGGCGGGCCCGTCGAGCATCTGCGACGCTGGGCCGACGTGCTCGATGATTGGACGCTGAATTGGCAACGCGATGTCGAAGCCTCGGCGCTGCCGATCCGCGACTACAACACGCTCTATGTCTGTCGCATCGAAGAGACGCGCGGACGACTCAAGGCGCTCTGCAAGATGCGAGCGTCGTTCGTTGACGATCTTCCGTCGGACACGTTCGCGCGCTGGATGATGGCTCTCAATGAGGAGTACCTCGCGTCGTCCATCCGGCTCGGACGCAGCGGCATCTACAACTTCCGCATCATGGCCTTGAACAGCATGCTGCCGACGTCGCTCAAGCTGCAGGAGTTTCACGCACATCAATGGGCACTCCGCGAAGGCTGGAGGCAAGTCGACAACAATTTTCTCTACAAGACTCGGCAAGATGGAGCCAATCACGAGTTCGCGAACGACGGGCATGAAAACACCGACCAGTCGATGCTGCGGCATGTCGAACTGCTGCGAACGGCGCTCAACGAGCGAAAAGACCTCTCGCTGCCGATCGAGCCGTTCTGGGATCGCGAGTTCGTCGACAACCTCACGAATAACACGCGCTACTGGCTTCACAATCTGAAGCAGGACGGTTTTTCGTACCGACTCAACGCGCGGTCTCAGCGGCATCGCTACATCGGCTTCAAGCCGGAGTATCACCTCGGGCTGCTTGCGCATGAGGACGAGCTGCGTCGTCGCGCCTGGCAGGTGCATCACGTCGGCAAGCCGGAAGCCGCCCCGACCGTCTTCTCCGAGAGCCTCGCGCATCAAGGTTATTACTACTTGCGATCGGGATGGGGGCTTGATGCCGAGTTCCTCTACTTCCAATCCATCGGTCAGCCGATCATGAGCGGGCGCGAGGACAACACGGGCTTCAGTCTCTACGGGCAGCGCGGCATTCATCTGCTAAGCCCCGCGCCGGTCGTTGATGGCAAAGTGCAGAACGCGCATTTCGGAGTGCTGACGAATCCCGGCGGCAAGACGCACTTCGCGACTTACGCTTGGCCCAACATCGTGAAGACGGGCCGCTTTCATGCCGGGCCGCAGTTCGACTTGTGCGAAGGTCGCTTCGACGGCGTCTACACCTATCACAAGGGGGACGAGTTCTACGACGTCTTCGGCAGCTACGGTTATGACTCCTCTCGCGCGAAGGCCGAGAACCGCGCGATGCGTGAAGGCAAGCCGTTCGTTGACGAGCCGATAAAAGACGTGCGTCAGTCGCGCCGCATCATCTCGCTGCGCGGTCGTTCGACCTACATCGTGACCGACACGTTCGAGAGCACGCACTCGCACCGCTTCACACAGAATTTTTCCGTTTATACGCCGGTCCGATCCGAGCAACTCGACGCGCGCGTGCAGGCTCTGCGCGAGGACAAACTGCCGCAGCTCATCAGCGACGCAAAGACCGGCTTGATCGCGACGAACAACATCGGCTTACCGAACCTGCAACTGCGGCACGTCAGCGCGTTGCCGCTGAGCTACGCAATCTCCGACGACCGCCGCGTCACTTCTGCGCTCGAAGCAAAGGGCGACATGAAGGCCGTCCTAAAACCGTTCTCGAAGCGCGATCGGCATCACACCGAGACAACCGGAGCTGTGCAGTTCAGCCGAAATGTCGCCGTCAACTGGGAGGGTCAAGGCCCGCAAGTCGTCGTGACGATCGTGAGCCCTCAGCCGCCGCACTACGACGCAACGACCGAACCGCCGCTCGCGCTGACGGACTTCAAGCCGCTTGCGCTGAGCAACGAAGTCGCCGGCTTCACGGCGATGCTTGCGGATGGCGGTGACATTGAGCACCTCTCGGCCGCAACGGCTCGCGAGTTGAAGCTCGGCGCGATCAAGGCTCACGCCAGCGGGCTGACCGTGATCGCCGGAAAGTCCGGAATCGCGCTCGACTGCACTTCGCTAACGATCAACAACACAACGCTGAAGCCGACGCATCCCGACTTCACGTTTCATCTCGACGGCAACCGACTGGTGATCGACGAGCCGATCTATCGTCCGATTCAACCGGTCGTCATCGAACCGCGCGACTGCAACGTCTTCACCGATTCGATGCAGGTTACGCTGAGCTGTCCGACTCCCGGCGTTGAGATCCGCTACTCGCTCGACGGTTCAAAGCCGACGCCTCAGTCACCGCTCTACACCGGCCCATTTGAAGTGCGCGAAACGAGCCTCTTGAAAACTCGTGCGTTCCGACCGGGCTTAGAGGCCGACGTCTGGCAGCAAGACGGGACGCATGCAACGAGCATTACATCCGCTGTGCTTCGCAAAGAGACTCTGCTCCCGGCGTTAGCGCTTGCCGCAACTTCGACTGAGCCGCCGGCGCTAGCTGCGGGCACTGCGAACGCGAACCTTGCCGTTAATCCGAAGAGCCCGAGGCTAGCGCCTACGGCTCACAAGCCTGGCTTGAAGTACGAGTTCTTCTCCGGCGTCTGGACTGAAGTGATGACCCGTAATCTCACAATGCCCGCTCAAGCAACCGGTACGATGACGAAGCTGCTCGACGCGAACGAAGTCCGCGCGGTGAGGAACGCTCAACAACCGACCGTCGAGCAATCCGCATTCGGTCTGCGTTTGAGCGGCTACCTGAATGCTCCCGAAGACGGCGTCTATACGTTGCACGCACCGCGCGAGTTCCTCTTCCCCGACATCGACTGCGGCTATGACCTGCGCGTCTTCATCGACGGTCACGAGTGGAACCCGGCCAATCGCTGGCACGCGCACGGCAACTGGTCGATCGCCTTGAAGAAGGGGCCGCACAACTTCCGAGTTGCGTTCGCGGACCTCAGACCGAAGCCGCACAAAACCGAACTCATGTGGGGCTTCCCGCATCCCAACTTCACCTGGAAAGGGATCGCCCCTCAGATCGAAATCTCAGGCCCCGGAATGAAACAGCAACCGCTGCCTGCCAACCTGCTGAGTCATCCTTAGGTTTTGGACTGCGGCAGCCTGCTGCCGCTTTCCGTTCCGCAGCCTGCTGCGGAACAGCTCGGTGTGGTTTCTTGCTCGATGTGAATTCGAGGCAGCAGGCTGCCAAGTTGAAAGCGGCAGCAGGCTGCCGCAGTCCAAATGGTCCAAATGGTCCCAATCCCACTACGACGAAAACTGTGATCCCATGAAACACATCGTCATATCCATCCTCATTGGCTTTGCGGCTCTTGGGGCATCTCACGCCGCAGACTTCGAGCCCACTCGCTCAGTCATCTACAAGACGGTGAGTGGTATCCCATTAAAGGTGGATGTCTTTGAGCCTGCCGGGTTCAAAGCCACGGATCATCGGCCTGCCATCGTGTTCTTCTTCGGTGGGGGCTGGATCGGTGGCAGCAGAGGGCAGTTCCGTCAGCAAGCCAGAGCCATGGCGGATCAGGGCATGGTGGCGTTCTCTGCCGATTACCGGCTCGGCAAGCTGCACCAAACGACGCCCTTTGAGTGCGTGAAGGATGGCAAATCGGCCATCCGCTGGGTCCGCGAGCACGCTGCGGATCTGGGTGTTGATCCTGATCGCATCGTGGCGGCGGGCGGCTCGGCAGGAGGCCATGTGGCGGCTTGCGCGGGTGTGATCGAAGGCCATGAGGAAGCCGGTGAGAAGGCCAACATCAGCTCCATGCCCAATGCGATGATCCTTTTCAATCCGGTGCTCGACACGACGGACAAGGGCTATGGCGCGAAGAAGTTCCAACCCGGGCAACAAACCGATCTCTCGCCCTGTCACCATGTGCGGAAAGGCATCGTGCCGACGATCATCTTCCACGGCACCGCCGACAAAACCGTGCCCTTCGAGAACGCGGAGCGCTTTGCCAAGCTCATGAAGGAAGCGGGCAATGCGTGTGTGCTCGTGCCCTTCGA
>JBJXEX010000053.1:0-6947 GCA_046156195.1 Planctomycetaceae bacterium
GCAGGGCCAGCGCGCATAAATAGGTAATCTAGGGTAGCTGGCGCGATTGCTGTTTGTATGGTATTTCTCTCCTGGAAATTGTCTGCGTGAGTTCGCTGGTCGTGTGACTGCGGGCTGGAGCGCAGGAGACCAGACCAGGAGGTGTCGCGTGGCAGAGTTGTGTGTGAATGTCGGTTCGCTCGGGTCGCATTTCGAGTCGCTGACAGGTCCGCGTCACACGCGGAATCGGAAACATCTGCTGGTGGATATTGTGGTCATCAGCATCTGCGGCATCCTCTGTGGCGCGAGCGGCCCGACGGCCATTCATCGCTGGGCCAAGTCGAAGCACGAGTGGTTGGCCAAGCATCTCAGACTGCCCCACGGCATCCCGTCGCGCGACTGTCTTCGTCGTCTGCTGATGGTCCTCAAGCCCGAGGCCTTCCAGAAGTGTTTCGAAGAGTGGATTGCCAGCGGTGTCGAGACCGATGCCACCGGTCAACGACGGCTGGTGGCCATCGACGGCAAGTGTTGTCGGCGTTCGCATGACGCTTCCAAAGACTGGGGACCACTGCACATCGTCAGCGCGTGGGCCAGCGAGCAAGGGATCACTCTCGGACAAGTCGCCGCCGCCGACAAATCCAACGAAATCACGGCGATTCCCGTGTTGCTGACACGCCTCGACCTGACCAATTCCATCGTGACCATTGACGCCATCGGCTGCCAGAAGGCGATCGCCCAACAGATCGTGACCGAGGGGGGCCACTTTGTGATTGCGGTCAAAGACAATCAGCCCAAACTGTTTCAAACGATCAAGGATTTCTTCAGCGACCACTTGGAACGCGACCTGGAAGAGTTGCGGTATCGCGAGCACGAAACCGAGGACGCGGGACACGGTCGCATTGACGAACGAGCCTACCTCGTCACCAAGACCCCCAAGGACTTCGCGTTGAAGAAGGAGTGGCCGTGGATCAAAGCCATCGGCTATGCGGTGCGTCTCACAATCCATGCCGATGGCCGCGAGACACACGACGTGCGATATTACATGCTCAGTCGCTACCTAAGCGCCCCGCGCTTCGGTGAAGCCGTTCGCGGCCACTGGGGCATCGAGTCCATGCACTGGGTGCTCGACGTGAACTTCCGCGAAGACGACAGCCGCACGCGAGAGCGAACGCTGGGCAACAACCTGAGCTGGCTACGACGCTTCGCCATCACGCGACTCAAGCACCATCCTCTCAAAGAAAGTTTGCGAGGAAAAATGCAAATCGCCGGCTGGAACGACGACTTCCTGGCGGAAGTCCTCACTGGTCAACAACTTTGATACGCGCTGGCCGTGCGTTCGCACCGAAGTCTCCTATGGTTCGCAAAACGTGCATTGCGATCTTGCCTCGCTGCACAATTATCAGAACATTATCAAGAACGGTGGCGTCTGCGGCCGGCGTGCGTTCTTTGGTCGGTTCATACTGAAGAGCTTCGGCATCCCCGTCTGGGGAGTCACTCAGCATAAACATGCCGCCGTGAGTCATTGGACCCCGAAAGGCTGGGTGGTCAATCTCGGCGCGGGCTTTCAGCACAGTTGGTGGGATAAGGACGAGGCACCGCGCAGCGGGGCGGACTTCCTGTTGGAGACTCAGGCGCGAGCACATTCCAACGACTATCTGAAAGTATTGCGGGCGCAGTGGATCAGCCGCGTCCTCAATGAGCAGTCCTATAACGATCGCAAAAGTCTTGCCGGCGGGTTCTGGAGTAGCATGGCACACTATCAAACGGTCGCCCTCGCAGGCTCGGCAGTGGCGTTAAGCCCGCTCGGACAAGAACTCGCCGAGGCCAATGAATCGGCTGCCGCGAAGTCATCCGCGGTTGAAAAGGCCATCATCACGGAAGCGGACAAAAAGATTGTGGTCGCCTCCAGTGGCGCAATCACAATTCCCGCAGCGTCTCACTCCGGCGCTCCGTTGATGAAAAGTTTTCAGGGCGGCCAGCAGTTGTTCTGCGGCAGCGGTGGGAAATTCAGTTGCGAAGTGAATGCTCCGCGAGCTGGCAGGTATGCGCTCACCGCGCGCGTCGTCACGGTGCATGACGAACTGCATCTGCAATTGAATTTGAATAATACTCAGGGAGCCGTTGATATGGTTATCCCCTACACTCGCGGCCAATGGCAGAACACGGAAGCGGTGGAAGTCACACTCGTTCAAGGAAAGAACGTGTTGAGTTTCTCGAAGCCGGCCAAGAGCTTCTCGCTCAAGGAAATGACACTCGCACCGGTGTCCGAGTCCGCGCGGTGACTATAGAATTTGTGGACTGCGGCAGCCTGCTGCCGCTTTGGCTTCGGCAGCCTGCTGCCGAAGGACACTCACCACAATGACAAACAAGTCGTCCAACAGCAGGCTGTTGGACGGAAAGCGGCAGCAGGCTGCCGCAGTCCAAACAGATATGAATGGCTCGCTATGAAGTTTGGCCGCTGGATTGTCTGGGGTCTGTTGACCGTCGTCGGCGCGGGGGTTGTGCGGGCGGAGGAGAAGCCGCGCGCGGCGGTCGATCGGTTCTTCAACAGTCACTGCGTGCGTTGTCATGGGGCGATGAAGGCCAAAGGCGGACTGTCGCTGAGCACACTCGACGGTGAACTCGGGGCGAAGGTCGAGACGTGGGAGCTCGTCCTGCAGATGCTCGAAAGCGGTGCGATGCCGCCGGAAGACGAACCGCAACCGTCGGCGAGCGATCGCAAGGCGGTCGTGCAGTGGATTCACGCGGGCTTGCGAGAACTCAATCAGCGCGACGATCCCAGCAAGGTCGGCGTGGAGCGCGAACCTCAGGCGCGGCGGCTGACGAATGCTGAGTATCAGAACTCGATGCGCGATCTGCTGGGCTTCGAGCTGAAGTGGAGCGAGCGTCTGCCGAAGGATCCGGTCAGGTCGTATCGCTTCAACAACACCGCCGAGCTGATGCGCATCGGGCCCGAGCAGATTGATCTCTATTTGGAATGTGCGCGGCTGGCGATGGCCTCGGCGATCGTCGATCCGGGTACGCCAAAAATCCACAAGACAGAGCGAACCTGGCAGGCGGGCAAAGACCCCGGCATGGGACTGAATGAACTCGGCGTTCATGGCAATCGCCGCGGTTCACCCGCTTCGGGGGTAGGGCTGAAGGGCTGGCCGGAGACGGGCGAGTTTCGCATCCGCATCAAGGCTGCGGCGATTCTGCCCGAAGGTGTTTCCGCAATCCCGTTGCGACTCGTCATGGGCTACGACCTGAACCACAACCTCGCGATGTTGCCGATGGAACCCGTCGGCACGGCGCGACTCAGCAATGACGTCGAGCACATGCAGGTCTTCGAGTTTCGCGGACGGATTGAAAACCATCCCGTTCGACCGGCGCAAGTCACGAAGAACGGTTTGCAGCCACCGACACTGACCATCTCGTTCCAGAACCTCTATGACGATGGCACGCTGAACGACAACAACGATTTCAAAAAGACGCGGAACGTGACGTTGCCCCGCGCCGTGATCGACAGCCTCGAGTTCGAGGCACCTCTCGCCGACGTTTGGCCCCCCGAGCATCACACGCGCATTCTGTTCGAGTCACCGCTGCGCGAGAGCGATCCGGCAGCGTATGTCAGCGCGGTCTTGCGACGATTCATGTCGCGCGCTTACCGCCGCCCGGCGACCGACGAGGAAGTCGAACGCTTCGCCAAGATCTATGCGTCGCTGTTTCCCGAACTGAAGACGCTCGAAGTGACGATGCGCGAAACGCTCGCGCTGGTGTTGGTGTCGCCTCAGTTTCTGTTTCATACGCAGGTTGACGTAGCGGAAGTCGCCAGACTTCCGGTCTCGGCCACACCCGTAGCGGAAGTCGCCAGACTTCCGAAGTCCGACGCGAAAGACGGAAGTCTGGCGACTTCCGCTACGAGTGAACGCGGTGCGGCGGCGAGCCTGAAGCCCTACGAACTGGCCTCGAAGCTGTCGTACTTCTTGTGGAACAGCATGCCCGATGACGAGTTGCTGAAGCTCGCTGCTGACGGGCAGCTTGATCGGCCCGAGGTCATCGAGCGGCAGGCGTTGCGATTGCTCGCCGATGCGCGTTCACGCGACTTCGTCCACAACTTCACGATGCAGTGGCTGAGCCTCAACAAGCTGCGGACGGTGCCCATCAACCGCGATCTGTTTCCGCGATTCCTTTACTATGTGCCGTTCGGCGAACGAGCCGGGACCGAGGAGCCGTATCGTCCGACGATTCGCGACTATATGCTCGACGAGTCGGTCGCGTTCATCGCGGAATTGATTCGCGGCAATCGCAGCATTCACAACATCGTCGACTCGGACTTCGCGTGTCTGAATCAACCGCTCGCCGCGCATTACGGAGTCCCCGACGTGCAGGGAGACGAACTGCGAGTCGTGTCGCTCAAGCCCGAATATCACTTGGGCGGTTTGCTCACTCAGGGTTCGGTTTTGATTGCGAACGGCACCGGTTCCGCGCCGCATCCGGTGTATCGCGCCGTCTGGCTGCGAGAAGCAATCCTCGGTCAGGACGTCCCGCCACCGCCCGCCGATGTGCCAGCGCTGACTGACTCGGCGGGCGCGGCGGCTGAGAAGGCGCTGTCGCTCAAAGAGTTGCTCGTGCGGCATCGTCAAAGTGAGAGCTGCAACGACTGTCATTCGCGGCTCGATCCGTGGGGCATTCCGTTCGAGCAGTACAACGCGATCGGTCGATTTCAGCCGCTCGTTCCAAAAGGAGGCACGCGCGTCAGTGGATTCGACAAAGCGAAGCATCAAGACCTCGCGGGCTACGCGGCTTATCTGGAATCAATCAACAAGGTCGCGATCGACGCCAACTCGCGACTGCCGTTGGGGCCAACCATCAATGGCATGGACGAACTCAAGGCGTACCTGCTGCAACATCGCCGTCGCGACATCGCGAAGAACGTCGTGCGGCGGCTGTTGACGTACTCACTCGGCCGAGAACTCACCTGGCGCGATCGGTTCGCGGTGGAAGAAATACTCCAGCAATCTCAGAAGAACGATGACAAGCTCCGCGATCTGATCGTGGCGGTTTGTCAAAGCAATGCGTTTGGCAGATGAAGAACGGCGTAGCGAAACTCGCCAAGAGTTTCGGCAGCGGTTTAGTAATACGACCGAAAGTCTTGGCGACTTTCGCTACTTATCGAGGATGACTCATGACACAAAAGTCTTGGCAATTGAATCGGCGCGAACTACTGAAAGGCGGCGGAGTCGCGCTCGCGTTGCCGCTGCTCAACAGCATGAGCTGGGGCAACGAATCCACCCGTGAGCTGCCCAAGCGGATGCTCGTCAGCTACTTCGCGTATGGGGCTTACATGCCGCACGCGACGGAAGGTATTCCGGCTCCGGGAACTCATCCGCACGACGACTGGAGTTGGTGGCCGTGCAAGGATCCGGGGCCGCTGACGTTCAACAAATCGTCCGCGCCATTTGAGCCGCTGAAGGATTACGTCAGCTATCTGCGCGGGCTGGATCACTCCGGCGGTTGGAAGCTGGGCGGACATAGTTCGGGCGACATCTTCGCGACCGGTGCCGACATGACCGGCCCCGAGAAGACGAACAACATCTCGATCGATCAGGTCGCCGCGAATCTGCACGGCCACAAGACCCGCTACGCCTCGCTGGTTCTTGGCTCCGAGGGCGGCACGGGCTCGTATGGGCAATCGAAGACGCTGTCGCATCGCGGTCCCGGTCGCCCGATCCCGTCGCTGCATCGGCCGCAAGACATTTTCAATCGGCTCTTCAATCCGTATGCGGGCGAGGGCGTCGAGCAGGTGCGGGCGCGGCTGAAACGCGAAGCCAGCATTCTCGATTTGATGCTTGAGCACAGTCGCAGTTTGCGCGGTCGATTGGGGCACGAAGATCAGACGAAGATCGACGAGTACCTCGAATCCATCCGCGCGATCGAGCAGCGCGTCGAGCGCACGAGCAAGTGGACTCACGAGCCATTGCCGCAGGTCGACACGAAGGGGTTGAACATCGAGGTCTCGCACAAGCAGCCGCAGGAATTTATCCGCTGTTTGTACGACCTCGCCTTTCTGGCGTTCCAAACAGATGCGACCCGCTTCGCGACGCTGATGCTGGAGAGCGAGCACTCGCAGGACAGCGAGATGTGGAACTACGCGACCTACGCATTGGGCTACAAAGGCGCGACACACGACATCGCTCACAAGCGACCGACCGACTTCTCCGGCCAATGGGATCGCTGGCGCGCCGAGCAGCATGCCTATTTCTTGCAGCGTCTGCGCGACACTCCCGAGGGCGACGGCAACATGCTGGACCGGACGGTGGTCTTGTGGGGCTCCGCGCATCCGCACGCGTCGCACAGCACGAAGAACTACCCGCTGCTCTTAGCCGGCGGCAATCGGCTCGGCTTCCGTCACGGCCATCTGCACGCGTTCGAAGGCAACAAGAAAGTCCCGCTGACGAACTTGTTCGTGTCGATGCTCAACGCTGTTGATGTGCCCGTCGAGAAATTCGCCGACAGCACCGGTCGGATCACCGTGTGATTTGTTTGTTGTGGACTGCGGCAGCCTGCTGCCGCTTTAGCATCAGCAGCCTGCTGCTGAAGAACGCTCAACAATTCACCCAACACATCGTCCAACAGCAGGCTGTTGGACGGAAAGCGGCAGCAGGCTGCCGCAGTCCAAAGGATTTGTCCCACCATGAAGTTTGTCGTCACGCTCTTCGCCGCTCTGCTATTGGCTTCACTGTCCGTGACGCTCGCTGCTGACGAAATGATTTGGGTGTAACCGGCCTTCCGGTGGCTGAGGTTGACGGAAACTTGTAGTGACAAAGAGGTGCCTCCTTGGGGAAGACACGAGTTGTGAAAACGGTTCGTGTGATTCCTGGCAAGGAGGCTTGGAAATGGTCACTGATTCACGGATGGAACTCAATCTGGACGGAGTGCGTGAGGAATTGGTGGGAGTGGGACGATGGTTGTCGGAAGCGGCGGCC
>JBJXEX010000054.1:0-16220 GCA_046156195.1 Planctomycetaceae bacterium
CACACACAACTCTGCCACGCGACACCTCCTGGTCTGGTCTCCTGCGCTCCAGCCCGCAGTCACACGACCAGCGAACTCACGCAGACAATTTCCAGGAGAGAAATACCATACAAACAGAAATCGCGCCAGCTACCCTAGATTACCTATTTATGCGCGCTGGCCCTGGGGGCGAAGGTGATCGTCCCGGTTAAAGATGCGTAGTCACTGGGGGCCGTGGCCGACAGATAGCCATCGTAGGTTTGGAACGTGGCCGTGACGGTGCCAGGCACGGAATAGCTCAATTCGAAATTGACGGTGACCGAACCGCTGGCCTCGCTGCCAACTGCGCCGCTGACGACACTGACCGCCGGAAGCGATGTGAATGAACTGGCGAAGGACAACGCCATCGGCGATGACGATGATGGCTCGGCGAGCGGTAATTCGGTGGCGGACTCCACGGTGGTTGCGTGGGGGGCGGGTTGCCAACTGCGGTCTCGAAGGACGTCGTTCGTGGCATCGGCCATGACTTGGTCCATGCCCGATCCGCCGACAATGGTGTCGTGTCCAACGCCGCCATCCAACCAATCGAGTCCTTGCTCTCCAAAGAGTCGATCCGCGCCCAGATCGCCGAGCAACGTGTCGGCCCCCTGTTGGCCGAAGAGCGAATCGGCTCCGTCGTCGCCGTGGACGATGTCATTGCCGCCACCGCCGTAGATCTTGTCGTTGCCGAGTCCGCCATTCAGGTCATCAGGCAACTGGGTGCCGTAGATGGTGTCATTCCCATCTCCGGCGAAGATGCTGGTGCCTGTCAGGTGGATGAATTTCGTGGGACGAATCTGCCACAGGTCGATGCGATTGTTGCCGGATTGCGATTCGGCCTGAATGGTGATCTGCGTCACATCCACCACCGCGACGGGACCGAGTTGAGCGGATTGGCCATTGATCTTCACGATCGCCTCGTTGCCGGCGGAGGTCACTCGCACCGCATCGTTGCCGGTCAGTTCGATCTCCAGCCGACCATCCACGAAACTGACAGACGACAGCGGCAGCCGTTCTTCCAAAACCTGCACCGCACCGAGAGCGTTACCGAAACGCTGATGACGTGTAAATTTGGAGGGGAGGGCGGGCTTTGGAGAATCCGGCGTTCAAGCGGCGACGGAGGGTGTCCAACCAATTCCAACGTGAGAGCGACATGGGGCTGCCTCGAATGTTGGGAACAACTCGTGGGTCAGGGTCACTTGTGCATGTGCCTTGGAAGCGATCGCGCGAATGCGCTCAATTGAGTCGGCACTCAACCCACATAACGGCAAATGTTCAAGTCTCACTACTTGGATGTGTGCCAATGCTTGCGGAAAAAGTTTGTGACACAGCCGCACTTGGAACTTGAGTTGTCTGGCTCTGGAGATGGTTGCTCGTGGCCTTGAAGCGAGGATCGGATTGAAGTCGATTGAAATTTCGTTGTCGCTCGCGAACATTTTCGACAATGTCGAGTTTCAATCGCTGCCGCCTCACAGACTTCCTCTCCCTCGTGATTTGGCTAACTCGTTTCAACTCTTGCAAAGGATTCTCTCGATGCCCGTTCATCCGCACGACCCGTCCGTGGATCTCTCCCGCCGCGCCGCACTGGGCACCGCCTTCGCCGGGGGAGCGTTCGCCTTCGGCTCGTCGCTTGCCGCCGCGTTTGAACCGCGTGACGAAGTGGCACTCGCCGACACGGCGGCCGCACACACCAAGCCGGTCCCGACCAAGAAGTACGACATGAAGAAGTCGATCAACCTCTGGGCGTTTCCGTATTCCAATCCGTATCCGAATCGCTGGTCGCTCGAAAAGTGTTTGCAGGTCGCCAAGGACGCGGGCTTCGATGGCATCGAGTTGAACTATGACCTCGACAGCGAGCTGTCTCCCAAATCGGGAACGAAGGATTTTCAGAGGATTCGCACGATGGCCGACAAGATCGGCATCGCGATCAGCGGCTTGTGCTCATTCTTGTTCTGGCCCTATCCGCTCGTCAGCAATGATGCGGAGAAGCGGGCACGCGGCATGGAACTCGCCGGGATGATGGCTCAGGCGGCCCACGATCTCGGCACAGAGAACTTGCTGGTCGTCCCCGGAGCGGTCTGCATCCCGTGGCGCACCGATCACGAGCCGGTGCCGAACGACGTTTGCGACAAGCGTGCTCGCGAGGCGGTTCGCAAACTGCTCCCCGCCGCCGAGAAGCTCAAGGTGCATCTCAACATCGAAAACATCTTCTTCAACGGCTACCTGATGACACCCGGCGAGATGGCCGACTTCGTGGACAGCTTCAAGTCCGAGTACGTCCGCGTTCACTTCGACTCGGGCAACATCGCGCTGTTCCAGTTTCCCGAACACTGGGTCAGCATCCTCGGCAAGCGGATTCAGAACGTGCATCTCAAAGAGTTCACGACGAAGGGAACCGATCATTCGCTGGAGTCGTTCCGCCCGCTGCTCGACGGCACGACCAACTGGCCCGCGCTGCTCGATGCGTTCGACACGACCGGCTATCGAGGCTATCTGACCTTCGAGTACTTCCATCCGTACCAATTTCATCCCGAAGCGCTGATCGTTCAAACGGGAGACTCGCTGGACCGGCTACTGGGGCGAAAGAGCTAGTGTGGCACGACGCTCCGCGTCGTGAGTCGCGACGCGGAGCGTCGCGCCACAATGTCTAACTCGCGATGACTTCCGACACGACTCGGCCATGCACGTCGGTCAGACGGTAGTCTCGTCCGCCGTGGCGATACGTCAGGCGTTCGTGGTCGAGCCCCAGCAGGTGCAGCATCGTGGCGTGCAAGTCATGGATGTGAACCTTGCCGCTGATCGCTTCGTAGCCGTACTCGTCGGTCTCGCCGTAAATGTGACCTGCCTTCGCGCCGCCTCCGGCCAAGAACATCGAAAAGCCTTTGTTGTTGTGGCCGCGACCATCCTGAGTCGGATCGTCGGGAGTCCGTCCGAACTCGCCGCCCCAAACGACGAGCGTCTCTTCCAGCAATCCGCGCTGAGCCAAGTCGGTCAGCAAGCCGGCGACGGGCTTGTCGATCTCGCGGCAGCGCTGCGGCATCAGCGAACTCAAGAAGCCGTGATGATCCCAGTCGGTGTGAGTCACCTCGATGAAGCGAACTCCCGCTTCGGCGAATCGCCGAGCCAACAGACATTGAGCACCAAACGTCTCGGTCGGCCCGCCGTCGGCTCCGTACAGAGCGAGCGTCGCTTTCGTCTCGCCGGAGAGGTCCATCACCCGCGGCAGTTCGGACTGCATCCGAAAGGCAAGTTCGTAGGCTTGAATCATCCCCTCGACTTTCGGATCAGCGGTCTGCTCGGCCGTGCGGCGGTTGAGGCGTTGCAGCAAATCCAATTGCTCTCGCTGAGCCTCGACGGTCAATCGTGGGTTCGACAGGTCGCCGACTGTCGCGATCTTGCTGGGGCGATTGGCGTCGCCGATCGTCGTGGCCGAATAGGCCGCCGGAAGAAATGCGCTCTGGTAGTACCGCAGGCCACCGAGATTCGTCAGCGGGTTGATGCTGATGAATCCGGGCAAGTTCTGATTCTCGGTCCCCAGGCCATAGACGGCCCACGCCCCCATGCTCGGCCGAATGAATTGAAAGCTGCCGGTGTGAAGTTGCTCCAGCGCCTGCGGATGATTCTCGTTGTCGGTCGTCATCCCGCGCAGCACGCAGAGCTTGTCCGCCTGCTTGCCGATTTCGGGAAGCAACTCGACGACGTCGATGCCGCTCTCGCCATGCTGCTGAAACTTCCAGCGTGAGCCGAGCAACTTGCCCGGCCCTGATCGAGCGGGCTTGCCATGATCGGCGGTGAGCTTCGATTTTGGATCCAGCGTCTCGACGTGCGACGGCCCACCGCGCATACAGAGAAACAGAATTCGCTTGGCTCGCGCTGGGAAATGCGGCTGCTTGAGAGACAGCGGCCCAGCGGCATCTTCGCTGGCCGCGAGTGACGCGAACGCGAGGTATCCGAATCCCGCGCTGACGCTCTTGAGCATCTCGCGCCGCGACTTCAACGGTGAAATGAATGCGGACATCCCAAGACCTTTTCGTCGTGTTGCCTGCCCGGCCGAAAGCCGAAAGCAGATCGGCGAGAGCCGACAGCCGTAATACCGTTTTCTCAGGTGGAAAAACGGTATAACGGCTTTCGGCCATCGGCTGTCGGCTTTCGGCCGAGCAGGCTCGCTTAAGTGTTCTGGATACTGTCGCGTTGTCTTCCGGCCGAAAGCCGATCGCCGAGAGCCGTCGGCCGTAATACCGTTTTTCTCAGGCCGAAAAAGGGGATCACGGCTGTCGGCGATCGGCTTACGGCTTTCGGCCGGACAGGGTCAACGAAGTGTTCTGAATTCTGCGGACGCGAAAATTGTTTGACACAGTGCGCTCCAACGAGCTTCACAAAGTTGATCGGGCGTCGCTGGAGCTTTGCTTTTGGCATCATCCAGCAGCGGGCGATTGCTCTGAAGATATTCGGTTGCGGCGCTGAGTTCGTCATCGGTCGCCTTCCGAGCGAACGCCCTGAAGAACAAGAGGTGAATTCGGTCGGCGTCGTCCATGCTCGCCTCCGCCAGCAATCGCCGAGCGGCAAGTTGTGATTGCTCGATGACCCAGGTGTTGTTCATCAAGAACAACGCCTGCGACGGAACCGTGCTTTCGTCTCGCTGGGCCACTGGGCGATCGGGAGTGGCGAAGTCGAAGAGCGGAAACATCGTCGGCAACACGCCCCGCACGATCGGCAAGTAGACGCTGCGGTATTGATGCTCGACGTCCGACGGTTTGAAGGGAGGTTTGAAGTTGAAGAACTCCGCTTCGCGATGCGGATGCAGTTTCGACAGAAACGATTGCTCCGGTGTCGGCGGCCGAACGTCCAATTGACCACTGACGGTAAGGATCGCATCGCGCAGGCTCTCGACTTCCAACCGCCGAGGCGACATCCGCCAGAGCCAGACGTTTTCGGGATCACGCTGCAATCCGGTGGCGTTCGGATGACTCGCGAGTTGATACGTCCGGCTCAGCACGAGTTCCCGAATCAGCGTTTTGACCGACCAGCCTTCGTCCATGAATCGCACACTGAGATCATCGAGCAATTCGGGATGCGATGGCCGCGAACCATTCACTCCGAAGTCATCGGGCGTCGTGACGAGTCCTCGGCCAAACAGATGCAGCCACACGCGATTGACGAACACACGCGCGGTCAACGGGTTGTCTCGCGACGTCAGCCATTCGGCCAACTGTAATCGTCCGCTGCTTGCGGCGGGCATCTCGCCCAGAGCGTTCGGCAGCACCTGCAACGCGCCGCGCGGGACGGCGTCGCCGAGGTTCGTCGTCTCGCCCCGAATGTGAACGCGGCAGTCTTCTGGTTGCTCGCGATCACGCGCGCCCATCGCCCAACCGGGCTGCGGAGGTGACGCATCCATCGCCGCTTGAAACTCCGACTCCGCCGCTTTGACGGTGACGTCCCAGTCTTTGATCTCGGCTTCCATGCGGTCGATGTCCGCTTGCAGTTTGATCGTGTCGGCTCCGGCGACTTTGATTTGATTTTGAGCATCCGCGACTCGCCGGACGACGCGATAACGATCCGATCGCGCGGTGTTCTGCGTGAGGTTCAACTCGTTGAGCCTCTCGAAGTAGGCCAAGCCGCTGGGGCCGAGCGTCTCGGCGTCCGGCCCGACTGCCATCAGCGGCGAGTGATTGTGCAACGTCGCCTTGATGCCGCGCGGCCCGTGTCCGTAGAGCGGCTGAGTGCTCCGCAATATCCCGGCCAGAGCGTAATAGTCGCGCGTCGGAATTGGATCAAACTTGTGGTCGTGGCATCTCGCACAGCCGACCGACAATCCCAAGATCGAACGGCCGATGACTTCGATCTGCTCGTCGATCACATCCATGCGAAAGATCTCCGGCTTCAACTCCTCGAATGCTTTCGATCCGAGTGCCAGGAAGCCCGTCGCGATCCGCAACTCATCGACTCCCGTAGGCGAGTCAGTCCTCTGGCTCGCATTCAAAGCCAACAAATCCCCCGCCACCTGTTCTCGCAGGAACTGATCGAACGGCTTATCCGAATTGAACGCCGCGATGACGTAATCGCGATACCGCCAAGCGTGATACCACAGCACGTTCCGATCGCGTCCATTGCTGTCGGCATACCGCGCCGCGTCGAGCCAATGCCGACCCCACCGCTCGCCGAACCGAGGCGACGCGAGCAACTCATCCACCACCTTCGCGAATGCCTCGCCCGACGTGTCATTCAAAAATGTTTCGACCTTGTCCGGCGCAGGAGGCAATCCGATCAGGTCGAAGTAAACTCGCCGAATGAGCGTCGTCCGATCCGCATCTCCGACCGGCGCGAGGTTGTGTTCCTCCAACTTCGCCAACACAAACCGATCGAGATTCTTGCGAGGCCAATCGCCTCGCTTCACCGCCGGCGGTTCCGAGCGTCGCGGCGGAATCAGCGACCACCACTTGCGACCCTCATCAACGCTCATCCCGCGCTTCACCGCCGCGATCGAACCTGCTCTTGGATCGGGCAGGCCGAGCCGAACCCATTCTTCAAAGTCCGCGATGACGGTCTCCGGCAGCTTCTCGTTCGGCGGCATCTCCGGCGCATCACCGAGATGCCGGAGCGATTGAATCAGCAAACTCTCCGCAGGCTTGCCGGAGATGACGACCGCTCCCGACTCGCCCCCCTTGAGCACTCCCTCACGCGTATCAAGCTGCAATCCCCCTTTGAGCTTCCCCGCCTTCGCCGCGTCCGCCGAGTGACACCCATAACACTGCTTGACCAGCACCGGCCGAATTTTCGCTTCAAAGAACTCCCGCCGAGCACGCTCATCCACGTCCGCGACGGACATCGCTCCGAGAACCGCGACGCAGCCAATCCCCAAAATCAAACAACGTCGAATCGTCATCGGAGTCTCTCTGCTCACTCGACAAGGCTGTGACGCATTCGCAGTCATCACCATTCGGCCAAGGTGATCCCGTCGGGAGTCACCAGAAAAAGACGATCGGTGATGGGATAAGCCGTCTGTTCAAAGTCCTTGCGAACCGTTTGTTGGAGCGTGCGCCGCATCTCCTTGTGATTGGGAAACAGGATGAGCGCGTCGCGGGACGGAATCGCCGCGATGAAGGGGCCACCCAGCGCCTCGGCAAATTGCTCGTAGAGTTTCGGGGATAACAGGCGGCTGGCTTCCATGTTGTCCCTCGTCACCACCATCACGAACGGCAAGCTGCCCGCCGGAACGTCGCCGGGTCCGTTGGGCATCGGCAGTTCGCTGAGGTTGGACATCGCGAGTTGATGCAGTTCGTGCAACTCCAGGCCCCAGCGTTCGAGGTCGTGGTCCGTGATGTACCGAAAGCCTCTGGCGATGTGGATCACATAGGCGATGTTGAGATTGGCCAACCATTCGCTTTTCAACAGCCGGCCCTCTTCGGAAGCAAACGAATCGGGACGAATGAAGGGATAAATTTTCTCACGCACTTCGTCGAGATTCTCGACCCCCAATTGAAGGGAGCCTAAGGCGGCGATGGCCGAGTCGAAGAATTGGTCGGTGATCGCCTCCCAATTGCCGGAGTCTTCCTGGATCAGCGCCATCAGATTGCCGAGCGGAATCGACTTGTTCTGACCTTTGAGTTCGCGTCCCTCGAGTTTGTAGTCCTCGTCAGGTTCCTGTTCGCGCATTTTGACTAAGAGTCGCAAGGAGGCCCGATTGAACAGGGCTTCGGTTTCGCGCTGAATGCGAAATGTTGACAACATGCGTTCGATGACAGGGAGCCACAGATGCTGTTCGTCTTCGGGGTAATAGGAGGAGAGTCCGAGGAAAACATCGCAGGCGGCGACGAACCAATAATGCCCGCTCATCTTCGGCTGATTGCGATCGGCCTTCATGGCAAAGTAGGGAATCGTCGCATCTCGTCGCGGATTCACGGCGTTGGCCTGAGCGAACATCTTCTCGCAGAAACCGATCAATTTCGGGCTTTGAGTAATCGTCTCCGCATCAATGAAATACGGCATGATGTAACACGACACACACACGTCATTGCGACCTTTCGGGGCGAACCCGACGGATCGCGAGTCATCTTCGAGCTGATGTTCCCAGTCAGCGGGGAATTCGATCTGGAAGATCTTCTTGGGATGCTCGAAGAAGGTGTAGTCGCCGCGGGGCGTCAGCCGAGCCTGCAATGCGGGGTCAGTTTTCTTCTGATCCTTCCGTTCTTTCCGTTCCAGCCGCTCCTGCTTTTCCTGCTTTTCCTGCTTTTTATGGCGTCGCTTGTCCTTCTTCTCCTGCTCACGTTTCGTGTTTTTCTTAGGTGGCTTGGACATTCGTCGGATGACCTCGTTCTATTTCGATGAATCTTTGTCGCGATCCAGGCTTGGTCCCACAATCCAATCAAGCCTTCGCCGTCTTGGTTCGGCGCGGCGACTTTTTATTGACCTTCGTTGGCGGATGCGAGGCGAGCAGTTGCTCGAACCCCGCTTTGGCCGCGGACGCCCATTCGCGTTGTGGTTCGCCGATGTTTTCCGCCGCAAGGCTGCTGAGAAGTTGATAGGCCAATTGGGTTCGCTCCTCGCTTGGCAAAGCCAACGCTTTGGCTTCCATTCTCTCTCTCGCGTTCCGAGCTTTGGCATCACGAGCTTTCAACTGTTTGACCTGCTCGTAACGTCGCAAAAGTTCAATGGCCTTTCTCACGTCCTCGGAATCGTCATGCTGCCGACGGTGTTCCGCGATGCACTTGGAAATCTCACGTCGGTCGCGTGCCGTGAGCTTCACCGGGATGACTGTGAATTCCACTCCATCGGGTTCGCGAATGATGCCCATGACTACTCTCCGAAATAGGACTCGATCAACTTCTTCGCAGCCCTCGAATCAATATACATCTTCGGGCCGCGGCCGATGCACGTCGCTCCCAATGTGCGTCGATAGTGGTCGATCAACTCCGTCTTGGCAACAAAACTGACAAATCCGTCGTGTCCAAGATCGAATGATATTTTGGCCGCATAAGCAAACAGATTGCCTGCCACGCCGGCAAACTGCTTCCGACGGCCGACGTTTCGCGGGTGGTTTTCAACCAAATGGACGAAGACGTGATCCGCTTCACGCGACAACGAAATCAGTCCATGAATTTCCTTTCCCACTTCCGGTACGACCAGCTTGAAAACTTCAGCGTGTCCGAGTTCCTTGGCCCAATCGAACTGCCACTCCGGCCCCAACGATTTCAGATCCGATCGCGTCGCCCGCTGCACGTCGGTCACGAGCGTTCGACCGGTGGCGACCTCTTCGATGGAGTTGGTCAGCTTGTCGATGAGCGCATCAATCATGCGATTGTTCCTGCGAACGCTTCAGCGAAGTGTTGGATGTCATTTCCTCAGCATTTCGATGAACTGCCAGACGTGAAGCAACAGCTTTAGCAGAACCGCGGTGAGCACGAACATGACTCCCAGCGAGCAAAAGCGCGACACGCCGGATGATTTCGTGCGATGAAGATAAACGCCAAGCGGTATCCAAATGATTGAGTCCAAGAGCAGAGACATCAACGCAAAGAACAGCAACGCCCGCGCTAAGACCAACCCAAAGAGCAGATCCTCTTCGAGCATCAACCATAAGACAGTTCCCCAGCAAAGTCCTCGGAGATAGGCACGAGCTTTCGGATCATCAATTCCCATTGGCCATTTCAGGACGGGAACTTGTTCGACCGGCACAAACTGATGATGGTCCGACAACACGATCACACCTCGGTTCCGTAATGAGACGCGCCAAGTTGTCGCGATTGATCGGCCGGCGCTCCGGTTTCGAGCCATTCCAAAACGCCATCGAAGTCACGATCCGGATTGACCCAACAGATTGGCCGAATGGCCTGATGCTTTCGAGCGACCTTCACAAAGAGGCGGCGAACAGTGTCGTCCAGGGAAACGATGCGTTGATCCGATTGCGTGGCCGCTTCCAAAAGATGAGCATCTTTCTGCATGGCCTCGCGAGACTTTTCAGAGGTGGCCGCAGCTTCCAATGCCTCTCGCAAATGCGAGTCATCATCAGCATCAATCGCCACCACCTTCTTTCGAGCGTGCATGCTGACCAGCCACTGTCGAGCAAATCCAGAACGGTGCCGTTTCCATTCTTCGGCGACGGCGGGCGACATACCGATGCGATGACAGATTCGCCGCACCGCCAGCAAGAAATCGCGACAGTGCTTCGCCGTCGGATGCACAGCGTCTTCCGGGCCTGCCGCGTGTGCGATGCCGCAATCAATCACCAACACGGTCGAGGAAGCTCTCGATTTTGCCATGACTATTCCCTGGTGACGGCGGCTTCGACCGCATCCAAGTATTGGCTCTGAGCCGACAGCGAAACGTCATCGAAATCTTCCGGCCAATCGCCGAATCGTCCCGCTTCGTCGAGGTCCGCGCTCGTGATCTTTGTTGCCCCCGATTTCTCATCGCGAGTGAACCAGTGCAGCTTGACCAAAGCCGGGTCCAAATTTCCTTCAGCCACAAGCGTTTGAACGGCCAACAGCAACAACGAACTATGCGTTTCGACGACAAGCTCGACACCGCGTCGGGCCGCATCGGCGAGCAATCCAGCCATTGCAACTTGTGCTTTCGGATGCAGATGAATTTCTGGCTGCTCGATGAAGACGAGCTGTCCGGGGCGTGCTTCCAGCAGAGCCACGACGACCGGCAGTGTTTGTGAAACGCCGAAGCCAAGGTCTGCGATGTTGACCAGATCGCGGGCACCGCCCCGAATCGGACGTGGCATCCGCCCAACTCGCAACTCAACATTCGCATCGTCGAGTTTCTTGGCCTCGACTTTCCACGTCAGGCCCAACTGTTTGAGATGCACACCAAGTTTCGCAACCTTCGCCTTGTCATCCTTCATCCAGCGAGCAATGACACTTGCTGTGTAATTTTCGAAGGTTCCCGAGAAACTTGGCCCCGCTGCGGCCAACGGGTACGACCGTTCGGGATTTCCGCGCAGTCCAGGGATATGAAGAATGTCCTGCAGCGCTGACAGCAACGCTGACAAACTGAGCGGCAGCACAGGAACTCTGAGATTCGACCTGAGTTGGCCAACAACGATTCCCAAGGCAAATCTGGCCTGTACAAGCTCCAGCAATAACTTGGTGCTTTTGGGACGAAGACTCGCCGGTATCGCTTCAAGCATCTCCTCAGAGGTCATCGTCGGCGTCAGATCACTCCTTTGTCCGCTCTTGGAGAGGTGCTGAAACCGATTCACTCGAAGCTCCTTCGCCGACTTTGACCAACCGAACTGTGTTTCAAAGGTCGCGCCATTGCTCGCACCAAAGCCCACTGTAAACACGTCTCTTGCGGCATTCCCGACGTGCAGTATTTGGTCGATTGAAGTGAACTTCACGTTGGGGCCATTAAGCAGCAACGCCCCGGGGTCATAGCTCGCTTCCAGCGTTTGCTTGAGCAGCAGAATTGATTGCATGAGGCTCGACTTGCCAGAACTGTTGGCTCCCGCGAGCAAGGTCAGTGGCCGAATCTCGACTTCGACTCGTTCGCCGATGGACTTAAACCCTTCGACGATAATCTTCGATGCCATCTTGCTCTCCGAACTGCTGCACGCCACGAGATTCTGCGATGTCAGTCTAACCGGTCTTACTCGCTAACCAACCGAGCCGAACCCCAGTAGCCAAACTCAAACGACCAATCATTGGCTTGGTTGACGAGGCCGAGAGTGAGTTCTTGGCCGGCGAATTTGCTCAGATCGACGGTGAGTTTGCGCCAGCCGTTGGAACACGTTTCTTTCGAGATCATTTCGTCGGCGAGGCGTTCGCCGTTGCCTCGGATGACGAGTCGCCAGTCGCCGCGCGGGTCATGGCTCACGTCGAGGACCAGAGTCGTCTTCTTGCCGGCGGGTGGCGTCAGCTTTTGAGTCAGCACGCACGGCGTGTCGCGAGAGATTGGGTGTGTGCGGAGAACGCTGTCTCGGCCAAAGTGGTTGTTGAGCAAAGCGACTCCACCTTCGCCGACGGCGGTCGTGGTGAAGCCGGGGAGGACTTCGGCGATCAAAGATGGAAACTCCGCCGGATTGGTGCTGTCACGCGGAGTGATGGCGGAGACTCCGGGGAGGCGCTTCGCGGACTTGTCGTTGGGGTGCTTGTCGAGCGTCAGGAAGGCGAACAGGTCGGTGATCTCTTGCGGGGTAAGTTGTTTCTCCAAGCCTTCGGGCATCAGCGAGAGTTCGTTGATTTTGAACTCGTCGATGTCTTCACGCGGGATGATTTCCAGTTTGCCGACGGCGACCGTGACCGGCTGCTGCGTCGTAGGCGAGTCCGCTCCGCGACTCGCATATCCGACGACCGAGGCGGGTTTGAGGACAACTCGCTGTGGGCTGTCTTCGACGAGCAAACCGCTTTGCACTCGGCCGGCTTTGTTCACGACGGTGCAGACGCGATAGCCGGCTCCGATGACCAGGCTGGGGTCGAACACGTTCGAGAGGAGTTGGTTGAAATCGTTGCGGCCGTTCGAGGTGATGTCGGGGCCGATGTCCGGGCCTTCGCCGTAGATTTTGTGGCACGCGGCGCAGACTCGTTTGAAGACTTTTTCCCCCGCGAACGGATCGCCTGGTTTTTGGCGAATGAGCGACTTCATCTCGGCGACGACTTTTTCTCGGTCGGGGTTGCGAGTGTCTCGGACTTGGCCCCAATGGCGGCTCAGCAGGTCGTTGAGTTCTTTGTCCTTGAGAGCCTGGATGCGCCGCGCTTGATTCACGTTGATGGCGGTCGCCGCGATTTTTTTCTCGCCGACTTGCGACAGCAGTTGTTTGGACCAGCTTGCTCGCTGAGTCAGCAGTTCGATGGCCGACGGCTGGAGTTCGGGTTCGAGGTTCGCGTATCGCGTCAGCACGACGTCGGCGACCTTCGGATCGTCGAGGCGGCCGAGGATGGGGAGGAGCTGCGACTGCAAATTGCAAATGGCAGATTGCAGATTGGCAATTGGCTGCGAGTCCTCCTTCTTCAATTTGAGATTTGCAATTTGCAATTTGCAATTTGCAATCTCTTCGCAAGTGTCATCCAACACCTTGGCCACGGATTCGAGCAACCCCGCATCCTTCGCCGCGATGAGTGCGTTGAGCGCCTTCATTCGCAGATCAACTTGCGGCCCGGCGGTCGCGAACGAGCGGCGGACTTGCGGCAGCCCGCGCGGATCGCCCCACGAGACCGCCAGCAGCGCGGCGTCGTTGGCGAGCGGATGAATCTCAGGCGAGCCGCCTGAGCTACGGGTGAGCAGCGGCGTCAGAGGTTCGGCCAGCGCGGCTTTGAGTTGATCGAGTTTTTCCCCTTTCAACTCGCCCGACTGCACCTTGGCCGAGATGATTTCCAAAACTTGCCGCCCGACTTGCGGATGATCGTCCCGCAGCAACGCGAACAGTTTGGCAATCGGCTGCGCATCAAACTTCTGCCGGCCGAGGATGCGGTCGGCGACGCGCGGCATGAGGTCCGCGACGGGCTTTGACTTCAAATAGGACGACGACGCAAGCAACTGAATCAAAGTTTGGGCGTCAGTTTCGAGGCGAGGGTGCAGCGTTTGCCAAGTGATCCGAGGGATCAATGGATCGTCACCCGCTCGTGAGAGATTCCAGAGCAACCCCTCAAACAGTTTCGATGACGTTGGGAGTTTCGACAATCCGATGGTGAGCTGCAGGCGAACATTGGCCGGGACATTCTCCCCTTCCTTCGTCCAATCTTTATCTTTCAACCTCGACGCCAACACACGGTAATTGCCCGCCATTCGGTTGGCCCAAGCCAGGAAGTTTGAGTCCAACGTAATATCGACGTTATCAATGAGCCCCACGAAGTTCGCTGACGGACTGCCCATGTACACAAATAGGGCAAACAGCTTTTGCTCGCGTGGAGTTTCGCGGTTCGCCATCACCGACAGCAATTTTTTCGGCGTCGGATCGCGTTCCTGCAACAGCCGCGTGGCCGTCCAGCGGATGAAATCGTTGTTCGCTCCGAGCCGTTCGATGAGTTGCTCGTCGGTCTCTTTCGCGAGGTCCATTTGGGGGTAAAGGCGAGCGGCCTGACGTAAGTCGGCCGAGTTTTCTTTCTTCCTGGCCGCCGAGTCTTTCTTCTTCTCGCCCAGCGAATCTTCTTTCTTTGCATCCGCCGATTTCGCGGGGGGACTCGGGGGACTGACGTCGCCCCGCTCGCCTTTGCCGTTGTATCTGACTCGATAGAGCCGGCCTTTGAGGCGGTCGATGCCGGCGGGGTCTCGGTTGGCGTCTTGGTAGCAGTGGTAGCGGTCGTACCAATCCAAAATGTACAGGCAGCCGTCCGGGCCGGTCTTCTGCACCACGGGCATGAACCAGGCGTCGTTGGCCGTTAGGAAATCCGGTTCGCCGGTCGCGAAGTATGTGCTGCCGTCGCGCTGCAACTTGTCAACATTGATGCAGCCGCCGTGGATGTTGCCCATGTACAGCTTGCCTCGGTACTGCTCCGGGTAGGCGTCGCTGTCGAAGTAGTGGATGCCGCAGTAGGCCGCCTTCTGATGCTTGTGCTTGACGATGCTGTCGATCTTCCACGTGAACGGCGGATACGGACCTCCCTGACGGTGGTAGTAGCCGGTCTCGACGATGTGCCACAAATGGTCGATCACGCACGCGCTGACGAACGCCTCCCCCTCATCATTGAACGCGATCCCCCACGGATTGCTGGTCCCCTCGGCAAAGACTTGGAACTCGCGCGTCCGCGGATGAATGCGGAACATCGCGCAGGTGAAGGTGAATTCTGTGGGGTACGCGGCTCGCGTGCCCGTGTTCTTGTCTTCCTTTTTGTTTTTTTCAGGTGGCTCGCTTTGCTCGCCTCCTCGCACGCGGGCCGCGTGCGCCACATGCTTCAACCACGGCGAATCGGGCGGATACGTCACCTTGCTGAAGTTGAAAACGCCATTGAGCCCATACAGCCAGCCGTCCGGTCCCCAAGTCAGCGAGTTGGGCAGCTCGTGAGTATCGGTGCGGCCGAAGCCGGTGACGACAACTTGCGGCGGACCGTCGGGGACTCCGTCTCGATCGGCGTCGGGGACGAACAGGATGTCCGGCGCGTTCGCGATCCAGACACCACCGTGACCGACAGCAATCCCGCTGGGAATGTTGAGTCCGTCGAGGAAGACCGTGAACTTGTCACACTTCCCGTCGCCGTCGGTGTCTTCGAGGATCTTGACCCGATCCTTCCCCGGCCCGGCGGACTTGCGTGGGTATTCCAAACTCTCAGTGATCCAAAACCTCCCGCGTTCATCAATGGCCATCGCGACGGGATTCACGATGTCCGGTTCAGCGGCGACAACCTCGACCGAAAAACCTTCCGGCACGGTCATCATCTTGGCCGCCGTCTGCGGATCGCGCGGCTCATTCGGAGCTTTGTCCTGAGCGTGTGGGATGACCGGCTTCTTGGCGTCCTGCGAAAACAGTGCGGGCTCCGAGAATCCGATGCCGCTAGTGGCGATCAACGCGGCAAGTAGCGCGGAGCAGTGACGAGCGAATCTTCTACGCATGAGTCGTGGCCTTATCCAAGATTCGAGTTGTTTCCCAACGTTGTGGGTAATGTGAGTTGAAGACGTCTCCCTACAGAGGAAAAGAATTGGAGCTAAGTAAGCCTGCAAAGAAAACCGTGTCAGCAAGCATCAGGCTATTTCACTTGGCGGATTCGTCGGCAGAGAACCTTCATGATGCCGCGAGTGATTTCGATGTGGTTGGCCATCAGTTCGTAGATCGCTGATTGAGAAATCTTGAAGAGGAGCGTTGGCTCGGTCGCTGTCACAGAGGCGGATCGCGGTTCGGGATCGAGCAGCGCCAGTTCGCCGAAAACTTGGCGCTCACCGAGCACTGTCAGTTCGCGATCGTCGAGATGAACTCGGACCTTGCCGCTGACGATGACGTACATGCTCGTTCCCAAGTCTCCTTTCTCGAAGACACGTTGCTCGGCGGCGAATTCTTGTTCTTCCAAGATGGAGACAACCTGTGCCAGCACGTGATCTGGGGCTTCGGCAAAGATGGGGACGGTCTTCAGGATCAACAGCTTTTCGATATCCAGCAGCATAGGCGTTGTTCCTTGTTCGCGATGTTCCAAGCTCTCAATCGTGGCGATCAGGCGATCGTTGAAAGCCGCGCGGTCTGAGGCTATCCGTGAGGGCGGATTCTGTGAGACCGGATCATGGGAGGGCGAGGCTCCCGCCGAGCCGTTTCGGTCCTCAGCTTGCGGCTCGGCAGG
>JBJXEX010000060.1:0-13974 GCA_046156195.1 Planctomycetaceae bacterium
TCTCCCCCACGGGTGCGATGCCCCAGGTCGGGGCGGTTGCGGGGCAAACACCTGCCGTTTCCCCCGTTGTGCTCGTGCTTCCCGAAGGCAACGAGTTGAAACTCAATCTGGATCGATTTCTTCCCGACGAAGGCATCCTGCGCGTTCGCATTCGAGCCGCGCGATCATCGATGAACCCCGACGAGTACGCCAGTCTGCGGCTCATGCTCAGCGCCCACACCAGCAACGATGCCAACTTCTCGCAGGTCATCAGCCAGCGTGACATCCCGGTGACGGCACCGGGCGACAAACCGGAATTCATTCACTTCGACATCCCCCTGAGCGATATCCAGCGCAACCCGTTTCGGAAACTCACCACCCCCTTTCCAAGACGGGATGAGTTCCTGCACATTCGCAATGTGTCCAATGCAGCCGGTGGCCAAGAGCGTCTGAAAGTTTTTATCGACCACATTGAAATCAGTGCCCCGTTCTACGAGCAGTGGCCGCCGAAAACGCACACCGACATCTTCATTGAGAGCAAGAACAAGGGCGACGACACGGTCTATGGCCGAGAGGTACTGAATCGATTCCTCCGACAAGTCTGGCGTCGCCCCGTCGCCTCGCAAGAAGTTGACAAGTTCATGGCCCTGTTTGCGAAGTATCGGCCAGAGTTCTCGACTTTTGAAGATGCCATGGTGGAGGTGCTGGCGACCGCACTGGCCACGCCGGAGTTTCTCTACCTGACACAGCGAGCGACGGCCGACGAGAAGAAATCGCCCGCCAAGATCAGTGAGTTCGAGTTGGCCAGTCGACTCTCCATATTCTTGTGGTCGAGTATTCCCGACGACGAACTGCTGAAACTCGCCGAACAGGGAAAACTACGTAAACCAGAGATCCTGGCAGATCAAGTGAAACGCATGCTGGCGGATCCGCGGTCGAGGCGATTCTCTCAGCATTTCGTCGAGCAATGGCTAGGCCTGGATGGCCTGAACAGTGTGACGCACGTCCCGGCGGGCCCATTGAAGGAGGCGATCCAGGAAGAGCCGATCGCCTTCTTCGAGGAAGTCCTCAAGCACAACCGCGGCATCATGGACTTCATCCATTCGGATTACGCCGTGGTCAACGAGCGGCTGGCGGCACACTATGGGATTCCGACGGTTTACGGCCCTCATTTCCGCAAGGTGCCAATCGCCCCGCAAATGAACCGCGGGGGCCTTTTGACGGGGGCCGCCATCCTCGCCATGAACTCCGACGGGAAGGATTCTCATCCGCTGAAGCGGGGCGTGTGGATGTTGAAACGCATCCTTCACGATCCGCCTCCGCCTCCACCGCCGGATGTTCCGGAAGTGGACCTGACGAACCCGGAGATTCTGAAATTGACTTTGAAAGAGCGCATCGCCGACCATCGGAACAAGGCGGCGTGTGCATCGTGCCACTCCCGGATCGACCCGTGGGGAATCGCGTTTGAGAACTACGATGCCCTCGGAGCCTATCGGACTCACGTCAAGAACCAGCCAGTCGATGCGACTTCAGAACTCTTCAATCGGCAGACGCTGGCTGGGGTAGATGGGCTGAAGCGATATCTGCTCACGGACCGACAAGATCAATTTGCCCGAGCAATGGTGCATAAGCTGACGGCCTACGCTCTCGGCAGACCGCTTTCTTTCGGAGATCGTGCTGACATCGACAACTTGACCGGACAATTCAGACGCAAGGATGATGGGCTGGGCGACCTGATCCACCTGATCGTGAGCAGCAATCTCTTCAACTCAAAGTAAGAGTCAGGACAAACGATGAATGACAAATCCGCTTTGCTGAGCCGCCGAATATTTCTTCGCGGTACCGGTATCGCTTTGGCTTTGCCGTGGTTTGAAACGTTTGCTGTGGGGAGTCCAACCAAGGACGAGACTCCGAAACGATTCGTCAGTGTCTATCACCCGGATGGCGTTGGTTTGCCGCTCAAGTCAGATCCAGCGTGGAAGGATTGGAGCTGGTTCCCTCGCGGCGGCGAGAAGGATTTCGAATTGACCAAAGTGCTCGATGTGCTTGAGCCGCTGCGGAGTGACATCACGATCTATTCCGGGCTGTCGCATCCTGCCGCAAGACGGGTTCACGGTCATTCCAATGCCGATCAGTATTTGACGGGCGCGCCGATCGGTGGCGAAGGCCCGTATCAGAATACGATCTCACTGGACCAGGTCTATGCGGAGCACGCCGGCGACTTCACTCGACACTCTTCGCTGGTGATGTCCACCAATGGCGGAGTCGGCGGACCTCGTGGTGCTCAGACTCAGTCGTACAATCGTGAAGGTCGGCCGATTCCGGCGATGAACAAGCCCAAGGAAATCTTCGACATGCTGTTCGTGACGAGCGGCAAAGACGCCGCCGCAAAACTGGCGCGAAGCAAGAGTGCCCTCGATCTGCTGATTGAAAATACTCGGTCGCTGAATCGCCAACTTTCCAAACGCGATCAAGAGACGCTCAAGCAATACCTTGATGCCGTGCGCGATACCGAACTGAAACTCGCGAAGGCACAGCGGTGGATTGATACTCCGATTCCTGAGGTAGACACCAAGAACTTGCACCTGGATGCCGAGCCGAAAGAAGCCCGCCTCTACTTCAAGACTATGTATGAGCTGATCTATCTCGCCTTCCTCAGCGATTCGACTCGCGTGGCGACGTTCCAGTTGGGGCGCGAAAACGGTGAAGGTCCGCACGACCTGCTGTCACAAGCCGTTGGTCTGGGTGGTGCTCATGGCCTGACTCATGAAGTCAAAAAGCCCGACGGCTGGAAGAACCTGGGCACCTACAATCGCTATCAGGCCGAGGAATTCGGTCGCTTCGCGCAGAGACTGAAGGACACTCCTGAGCCGACCGGCAAAGGCAACATGCTGGACAACACGCTGGCCATGCACGGCTCGGCTTCCAGCAGCTTCCACCTCTCGCGCAACTACCCGATCATTTCCGCCGGTGGCAAAAACCTCGGCTTCACCAACGGACGGTATCTCAAGTTTGGCAAAGGGAACGAAGACAATCAGGCCGGCGCAGGCATCGACACGGATGCGGGATGGCAGAGCAAGCAGGAAGTCGAAGAGCTCCCGTTGTCAAAACTCTTCGTCACTATCCTGCAAAGACTCGGCGTCGAAACCGATTCGTTCGGTGGGTCCACCGGAACATTGAGTCGAGTTTGAATCGGGTGGCACTCCCAACAATTCAGACTTTCATCCGCATCAGTCCGGAGGAATTCGACCTCGCGGCCGAAGTCGATCTCCAGCCAATCGGTCTCCGACTTCGATTCATAGCTCGTCCAGCGATTCATCGGTGACGGCAGGAACACCGTCTTGCCGTCGATGGCACTGGACGGCTTGCCTCCGAAGCGATCGGTGAACGAGGCCGATGCTTTCGGAAAGCCGTCCGGTTTCGGGTTATAGGCCAGGTTGCCGGCTGGCGGAGGTGCCGCTTCCAACGGCAATGAAACGTCGCCCCAGGCTTCGATCTCAGAGAGCCCCGATTTGCCGTCGGGACGATGATGCAGGGTGATTCGTAGCTTCGCGACTTCGATCGGATCGAACTTCACGACATTGGCGCGGTGTCCTTGCGGCTTATCGAGCACGCCACTTTGCGATTTGATCGGACGCCACTCGTCGTTGATCCACGCTTCCAATTCGATCCGATGCGGAGCAAGCACGGGCGAGTCCTTCTCGCTGCTGTCATCGAGCAGATAGAGCTTCACTTTGTGAATCGTCCGTGTCACTCCGAAGTCGATGACGACCCAATCGCGTTCGTTGGGCGAGCCTTCACACGTCCAGCGATTCGGCGGATGAGGGACGTACCAGAAGTTGCCATCATTCAGCTTGCTGATCGACGTCTTGGGCGATGAGTAGGATGCGGTCAGTCTCGGGAAATAGGTGCCGTCATTGTTGACGACGAAGTTGGTTGGTGTCGTGGCGACACGCGGCTCGCGTGTCGTTGAGCGATCGCCGGGCACGCGAGCCGCGTGCTCCACAACCAGACGTTCCAACTTGTCCGACTTCGCGACTTCCTTCCCATCCACGAGCGCATGCATCCCCGCCCCGAGTTTGTATCGCTCACCCGTCTTGTCCCACACAACGCTGACGCGGTGGCCGCGATACGGGACATCGTCGAGAGCGAAGTAATCCCAGTCGGCGGGAGCAAGCGGGTTGATCTCCAACGTCTCGTCATCGCGCGGTGTCAGTCCAACCAATCCCGTGATGACCAGATCGCAGAAGCCCGAATGAAAATAGTGCTCGGAATGGTTGTAGCCGTCGTGCCCCTCGAACGAGCCGGTGTCGGGATGCAGCGCTTCGGCGAGATAAGGCTTGCCGTTCTTGCGATGCGATCGCGCGTAGATTTGCAGCAGCTTGAGATAGTTGGCCTTTGTGGGATAGGCATCCTGCCTGTCACTTCCGGCGCGTTGTTGAGGGGGCTCGACAGGGTGGAAGCCTATCCCACGTTGCACGACGTTCGCCAGCGCCTTGAGCGTCTGCGTTGTCGCATACGGCCACGATTGGCCGCTCCACCAGCAGCAGGACTTTTGCAGCAAGAACATCGGGTCGTTCCGCTCAACCGTTGACGGGCCGAAGTCGGAGTAAAAGCCATCGCGATCCATCAGCTTTGACCACGCCGCTTCGTAGCCATTGCCTCGGTCGATCATGTGGAACTGCCAAGGCACATAGCCGATCAACTCGCGACCGTGCGAATCACCCACGAACTGGCCGTCCTCGTACGTCTTCGTCAGCGCCTTGATCTTGTGACCGTCACGCTCCTCGTCGTTCTTGTAGACCGGGAAGAAGAATTTCCGTTGGTCGTCCCACAACAGCGAGAGCATCTTTGCTTTGAGTGACGCAGCCTTCGCTTCGTATTGCTCGACGATGTCGAACTAGCCCGCCAGCCGCGCGATCTTCGCGATGGCGATGGCGTCGGCCCACATGTAGGCGTTGAACGACGGTCGATAACTCGGAGCACCGCGCAGGATGTCCTTGGTCTGGCGACTGTTGATGTTGAACTCCATGCCGTCGTCGTGGCCGGTCTGCCAGAACAGCCCGACTTCTTTGACGAAGTGCCGTTGCTCCCAACCGTCGTAGTTCTTGACGAGGTCCGGCAGCAGGTCGATCGCGAACGAATCGTCGCGATGGACCTGATTCACGGCCCACGCGGAATCCGCCAACCACGTCGAATAGTTCCGCGGCTGAGCCCCCGGCGTGCGGAACCAATACCGCAAATAATCGCGAGCAATCCTCGGCTGCCGCAGCCAGCGAGCCTCATAAAGCTGATGCCCCGCCGGACAACTGGTTGCCCCGTAAGCCCCCGACCAAAACGGCCGGTCGATGAACTCGGTGAACAAGTAGCCGCTGTTGGGCGAGCCGTAAGTCAGATGCTTCGTCAGCAGTTCCCAGCGGTAGTAATAAGTCGTCGTGATATCCGCATCAGGACATTCGAAGAAGGGAATATGCTCGGCATACCAATCCCAATCGCGGTTGTCCCAAAACGTCTGCGACTCAAGCTGCTGCTGCTTGTCGAGCACCTGTGCCGACGCTTCGCGAGAGGCCGTCATCGCATGCACGAGAAAGATCGCAAACAGAAGTCGCATCAATTTCATGGTTGTTCTCTAAGAACGTCTAACAGAAGGAGAGAATGTAACCCGAAGCGTAAGCGAGGAAGTTCGCGAATCGCGGCAAATCTGACCCTCGCTCACGCTTCGGGTTACATTTGAAAGACGCTCGAAGAAATTTGACTAACGGCGTGGTTCGGCTCCCCACAAATGTCGCACGAAGAAATCTTGTCGGCGACGTGCGGCGTAGGGGGACTCGCCGATGCCGTGGCCGCCGCCGGGGACGATGAGGAAATCGAAATCTTTGTCGGCTTTGATGAGCGCGTTCACGACTTGCATCGTCGAGGCGGGATCGACGTTGTGGTCCAGTTCGCCGACGGTCAGCAGCAGTTTGCCTTGCAGCTTGTGAGCGTTCGTGACGTTCGATTGCTCGGCGTAATGCGGACCAATTGGCCAGCCCATCCAGAGTTCGTTCCACCAGATCTTGTCCATGCGATTGTCGTGACAGCCGCAGTCGGCCACCGCAACTTTGTAGAAGTCGGGGTGAGCCAACAACGCTCGCAGCGCGCTTTGGCCTCCGGCTGAGCCGCCGTAGATGCCGACTCGCGAGAGATCCATCTGCGGGTACTTGGCGGCGGCGGCCTGCATCCAGCGAATGCGATCGGGGAAGCCGGAATCGCCGAGGTTCTTGCAGCTCACGTCGTGAAACGCTTTTGAGCGGTGGCTCGTCCCCATGCCGTCGATCTGGACGATGATGAACCCCAGTTCGGCCAGCGTCTGCAGGTTGTAGAACGGCTGAAATCGCTTCGGCACGAACGAGCCGTGTGGGCCGGCGTAGATCTGCTCAATGACAGGGTACTTCTTGTCGGCGTCAAAGTTGGTCGGCCGAAAGATCACTCCGAAGATGTCGGTCTTGTCGTCGCGACCTTTCGCCGTGAATCGTTCGGGCGGCTTCCAACCGGTGGCGAGCAGCGCGGACCAGTCGGCTCGTTCGAGTTCACAGACCAGCGATCCGTCTTTCGCGCGACGCAACTCCGTGACCGGCGGCAGATCGACGCGCGAGTACGTGTCGATCAACAGCTCGCGATCGGGTGAGAACTCGATCGCGTGCGTGCCATCGCCGGTTGTGAGCCTCACGAGGTTCGAGCCATCGAAGCCGATGCGGCACTCATGCACGAAGCATGGATCTTGTGACGGATCAATGCCGCTGGCTCGAAACCAAATCTCGCGCCGCTCGGCGTCGACTCGGTCGACGCTGCGAACGACCCACTCACCGCGCGTGATTTGGTTCTTCACCGCGCCCGTGCGCGCGTCGTAGAGATAGAGATGATTCCAGCCGTCCCGCTCCGACATCCAGATGATCTCGCCGGTCTCGTCGAGATCGTGCCGGAATTGTTTGTGAGCGTAATCAATGAACGTCGGCTGTTGCTCGTCGATGATCGTTCGCGCGCGGCCGGAGTCCGCATCGACTCCGATGACCCGCAGTACCTGATGACCGCGCTGGTTGAAGACGAACCAAAACTCCCGCGAATCCGGCTGCCAGCGGAGGTCGGTGATGCTCCACGGATTCGCGAACAGGTCGTCGGAGATCGGAATCTCTTTTCGCTCGGCCACATCAAACAGGTGCGGCTTCGAGATCGGAAGGCGGTCCCCCGGTTTCAGGTACTGAAACGCTTGCAGCTTCGGCTGAAGCTGATCGCGCGGCGAAGACTCGACGATCTGCACATGCCGATCATCTCCCGCTTGAGTCCGCATCACGACGACGCGGCGACTGTCGGGAGACCAGAACGCCGCTCCCGAATACGCATCGCCGAGCTTTCCTTCCTGGCTGAGCGACACCTCTTCACCGCTCTTGCGATCGCGCAGCACGACGTTGTGGTCCTTCACGATCGCCGTCCATTTGCCATCGGGAGAATCGGCATTCGAGTTGCCTTGCGGCGGAACCGGGCGTTGATTCGGCTTCGGCAGGCGAACGCCGTCAACAACGGCGCGACCCGCCGCCTCGGTCGCTTCAAAGATTCCCAGCGTCGTCCCGCCTGCGGCCGTCACCAACCAAACGTGACCGGCGAACGTGTGCTGCTCATGTTCCTCGTCCGGTTTGAGCGTCGCATACGCCTTGCGTCCCCCCTCGGCATCGAGCCAGAAAACCTGAACCGCATCCTTCGTCCGATTGATGAACCGCAGCGAGGTCTCTTCGCCCGTCCGGCGCGACGGACGCGGCTCATCGAGCATTGGTAGCGACTCGTTCGCCGCGTCTCCGGGGCCGAGTTCGTGCAACTCATAACTCGCCAGCAAACATTCCCAGCGCTTACCGCCGACCGAGAATCGCAGCGTCGTGATCGGATCATCAAGGCCGATCTCATCGAACGGCAATCGTTCCGCCGTGAGTTCTCTCTTCAACACCTTGCCAAGCGAGGTCGCCAGTCGCGAGTGATCGAAGGCCGCTCTTCGCTCACCAGCAGCAGCATCGACCAATACAAACTCGCGAGTTCCCTTCCCCAAATCATTGCGATACCAAAACCGCTGACTGCCGTTGAGCCATCGCGGGCGTACTGCAACCTTGAAGACCTTGTCCCGCGTCAGCGCCGACAACTGAGCCGCCCGGTCGTAGTCCGCACGCGTTCCTTGGGCGACGGCAATCGGCACCCAATGAACCAAACCCAGGAACGCGACAACCATCAACCAAGACCGCTTCCGCATGAGTCATCCTCCGACGGCTTGAGCAGGAACATTGACGCTGGGATCAGCATCATCGAGCGACGTTACCGCGCGATCTTGTAGAGGTGCTCGTCGGTTCGCAGATACATGGCACCCGCTGAGAACGCCGGGGTCGCCAGTGTGCGACCGGAGACTTCATTCTTTCCGAGTTCCACGAATTTGCGGCCGGTCTGCACCCAGGTCGCCAATCCGGTTTCGCTGAGGAACAGCACGCGGTCGTTGGCATAGATCGGCGACGCCGAATAGTTGCCGCCGAGCCGTTCGGTCCAGTGTTGTTCTCCGGTCTTGGCGTTGACGCAGGAAGCGATTCCGCTGTCAGAAACAAAGTAGAGGTCGTCCCCCACCAGCAATGGTGACGGAGTGCTCGGCGCGCTCTTTTTGATTCGCCATACGACGTTCGATTCGGTGACGTCCCCTTTGCCGCCGAGCTTGACCGCCATCAGTTCCGGGTGGTCGTAGTCGTGGTTGTAGATGACCAATCCGTGACCGATTGCCGGCTGCGGAACTACGGACCAACCTGGAGCCAGCACGCGCCACAGTTCCTTGCCGGTCGACAAGTCGTAGGCGGCGAAGTGGTCCGGCCCCGGAGCCATCACTTGGGCCTGGCCCTCCACGACCGCGATCGTTGGCGTCACGAACGAGTGGTTGATCCGAGCCTTCACACCTCGCGGAGTTTTCCACGCGACCTTTCCCGTCTTGGCATCAATCGCCGCGACGAAAGGATCTTTGCTGCCGTCACAAACGATGACCAGCTTGCCGTCGTGCAACACCGGCGAGCCGCCGTTGCCGTGCATGGGGGGATAATCCAACTCGAAGCAGGTCCATTGCAGCTCACCATCCGCCGCGGCCAGTCGAGCCATCCCCTGTGCTCCGAAGTGGACAAACACCGAACCGTCGCGAACCATCGGCGTCGGACTGGCGTGGCTGTTCTTCGTGTGGATCGCCGGAGCCTTCTCGATCGCTCGCACTTCGCGATCCCAAATGGTCTGCCCCGTCTTGGTATCCAACGCCATCGCCCGCAACGACAACCCTTCGCCGCGCGGCACCGCCGTCGTTATGAACACTTTGCCATCGACAATCACCGGAGAAGACCAGCCCAAACCAGGGACCGGAACTTTCCAGGCCACGTTCTTCGTGTCCGACCACTCCATCGGAGTCTCCGGGCCGACGACGTGCCCGTCCGAGTTCGGGCCACGAAACTGCGGCCAGTCACCAGCATTCAAATCACCGGCATTCAACACGCACAGACAAACCATCGCAGCGAGCATCGGCAGGGCACCTCATGTTTGTGAAACGGGATCGCCACCACGGTGAATGATACCGGATTGTTCGAGTTGGTCTTCTCTGCGGCCTCTGTGACTCTGTGGTTCCATCGGACGGTTTCATTTGAACCGCAGAGACACAGAGGCCGCGGAGACAGAGGGGGTCAACCGTGATCGCTCGGCAACGTCTGCCTATCCCGGTCAGGATCCAATGCTGCGAAGTTCTGGATGATCGGTCGCTGCTTCGATCGTCTTGATCGTGGCTTCGACGGCGTTGACTCGGCGGTCGTTGAGTTCACCTTTCGGGAACTCGCCGCGATCGCATTGGGCGTTGAGTTCGGCGATCAGTGCCTTCAGTTCGGGGATCGCGTGCTTGGCGGCGGTGCCGTACTTCGCGATCTCTTTCATGATCTCGCCGGTGCGACTCTCACTGCCGTGCCCCCCTTGCGTCTTCGCGAACAGGATTCCGACCTCGATTCCTTCCTTGAAGTTGTATTTGGTGAGAGCCTTGAAGCCTCCCATGCGGATCTCGTTGCCGAACATCGTGTCGGCGGGGCTGGGCGTTTTGACGGCGGCGTAGATATCGGGTGCCAATACTTGAACGTCTTCCAGCGACAGCTTGTTTTCGAAAAAGCCGCGCAGCGTGGCCCGCGCCATACCGTCCGCGTTCGAGGCGATGGCTCGAATCGCAGGATAAAGGAGCTTGGGATCAACTTCTTTGAGCGCATCCGCCATCGGGCCGGTGAAGAGCCCGGCGGCCAACTGGCCGTGAGTCAATTGAATGGGGTCGTCCCAGTGGATCGGCTGGAGCGGCTCTGCGGTCTTCGCAACGGCCTTGAGGATCTCTGGAAGAGCGGACTTGCCTTTGACTCCAATTTTGCGAATCCCCTGTGCCGCCTTGAATCGCAGCCAACGGTCTTCGTGTGAGAGCAGCCGAATCAGAACGGGGAGTGCGTCGGTCGTTCTCATCAAGCCGAGCGTTTCGCAGGCACCCTGGCGCAGATGCTTGTCTGGTCCTTCCGCCATCTTGATCAACTCGGGGATCAAGGTCTCCGCGTTGGGACGAGTGACGATTTCTTCCGCCGCCCAGCCTCGCACGATTGGCGACCAATCGCCAAACGCGGCCATCAATTCCGGAACGGTTTTCGACTTGTGATCCGTATCGAATCGTGCGGAGGTCACGGCCGACGCGACTTCCACCTTGCTGAGCCGACACGCCGGATTCGCCTGCTTGCCGGTGAGAACGATCTTCTTCAACGGCAGCGAGTAGGTCAGGACATAAGTCGCGTTAGGGCTCAAGCCGAAGTAGCTGCTCTTGCCGTAGTAAGTGTTGTCGTCGGTCTTGCCCGGTCCGTATTGCTCGCCGCCGTCGTAAGTGAATGAGCCGTCGCTGCGACGCACGAGATCGAAGTGCCACGAGGCTTCCTTGAAGAACGCTGCCGCCGCGTCCGGTCCCCCGACGTTCGCCCCGAGCGCACCCCAGAGATAGCTGAAGCCCTGCCCGGTGTGGCCGCACTCGCGACTGCGGTGGCTCGCCACGGTCATCTTCGCGAAGAACTGCGCCTCGCTGACCTTGTTGTCTTGCAGACCGAACAGCACGGCGCTCATCGCGCTCTTGCCGTTGTTGTCGTGAAAGGGCCACGGCTCGTGCTCGCCGTAGGGGATCGTCCCTTTGTCCACGAAGTAGCCGAAGAACTTCGCCGCGCGTTCGACAGCGGGATCAATCTCTTCATCCTCCACGCCGCACCTCTTGCCGAACACGATCGCCAGATTGGCCGGCAGCCCCGCTTGATTCACCGGGCCATACGGCGGGATCGAACCATGCAACTTGCCGTCGGGAGTACGATTGGAATATCCGTGTCCGAACGTGCCATACATGCTCTGCCCCTTGGCCAGCGAGACGGTGATGGCCTTCAAGCCAGGGACCACCTGCTTGTCGCCCGTCGCGAGGAAATACTCAGACAAGAAGAGACCGCGGTAGCCGTTCTCCCAAGACCCCATGCCGATGCGTTCCGACTTGAGAGCATTCGCCGCGATCTCTTGAGCCAGCTTCTGCAAGCGAGGCCGATACTCGTCATTGCCCGTCGCCAGCAGTGCGAGCCCATTGATCGCCCCATGCCAGTTCGCGGGGAGCGACTCCTTCTCCAAGGCGAGACACGCTTCCTCAAAAATCCTCTTCGACTTCGGGCAGTCAAACGGAGCGGTTGCCGAGTACGTCCCCATCACTCGCAGCTTGAGTTGCACTTCCTCCGTCTTTCCCGCGCGCCAACGAGTCAGTTTGAGAATGCCGCCATTGGATTCTTTCTCCGCGTCCTGAATCGCCACAGCAAAGCTCTTGCGCGCGTCGTCACGGAATGGCTTGCCGCCGACGCCCAGGATCACGTCATCGACTTGCAGGACACCCTCAGCCGGAGACTTCGCCCCGACGTGAGTCACCAGAATCTGCCGACTGGCCGCCGTCGTCCGACCTTGCAGCCCATCGAAGTGAGTCGCCGGTTTGGTGTGAATCCAACCGCGCAACCCGGTCGCTCCGAGGTTGTAAGTTCGCTCGCGATCCACGGCGCGATCTTGCGTGAGGTCCGGCGGAGTCTTGCTCGGCTCTGCGGCGACACACAGGTTGCTGACGACAACCAACGCAAGCACGTTGCTGAGGATCAAGCGACAAGAAAGGAACGATGCAGTTTTCATGAGATGTTTAACGATCCTTGAGTTATGGCTCGGTTGGGTTAGTGAAATTGGATTGCGAATAAGTCCGCGTCGCTCATTTCAAATCGCAGACGCACCGGCTTTCCAGCGAGCGTACTGAGATTATCGCCGCTCTTCCATTTGACGATGCGTGCGACCTCGACTGGAAAGCTCATGCGAAGATGTCCGTTGCGACCGAACCGGCGACGTCGGTCAGTCGCATCTCGCGGCCGGCGTAGCGGTAGGTGAGGCGTTCGTGGTTGAGGCCCATGAGGTGCAGGATCGTGGCGTGCCAGTCGTGGATGTGCATCTTGTTTTCGACGGCCTCGTAGCCGTGCTCGTCAGTCGCGCCGTAGCTGAAGCCCCCCTTTACGCCTCCGCCGGCCATCCACATGGTGTAGCCTTTGTGATTGTGGTCTCGGCCGGAGCCGGTGTCGGAATACGGCGTGCGACCGAACTCGCCGCCCCAGAGGATGAGCGTGTCCTTGAGCAGGTCGCGGCGTTTGAGGTCGTCGAGCAGTCCGGCGATTGGTTTATCGGTCTCGGCGCAGTTGTCTGCCAGGGCCGTCGGTAGGTTGCTGTGCTGGTCCCAACTGCCGTGGCCGAGTTCGATGAACCGGACGCCGGCTTCAGCAAAGCGCCGAGCCAGCAGGCACTGGCGACCGAAACCGTCGGTCGGGTCTGAGTTGATGCCATACAGCGCGAGCGTCTCGGCGGTCTCGCCGGAGAGATCCATCGCACTTGGTACAGCCTCCTGCATGCGGAACGCGAGTTCGAAGTTTTCGATGGCTCCTTCGACCAGCGGATTGTGCTCATCGCGGCTCAGTTTCTCTCGGTTGAGAGCGTTGATCAGGTCAAGCTGATCGCGCTGCTGTGAGCGTGAGATTCGTTCGTTGACAGCGTTGTTGATTCCGAACGGGTTCGCTTCACCGCGGCGCAACTGGTCGATGCGGCGGTTCCGCTGGCTGCTGTCCTGCACGGTGAACTTCGTCCCCTGAAAAGCGGCGGGCAGAAACGCGCTGCCGTAGTTCTGAGCGCCGCCGGTCGCCGTCGGCGGGTTGATCGAAATGAAACCCGGCAGGTTTTGGCTCTCGCTCCCAAGCCCGTACAGCGTCCACGCGCCGAGCGACGGACGCACCGACTGAAAGTTGCCGGTGTGCATTTGGAACGAGTACGCCTCGCGGTCCTTCGGCTTCTTGAAGCCATCGGTCTCGTAGCCCGCGACCAGCGATTCGGTCAGCCGCACGACGATGCTGGCCGGAGCCATCTCGAAGTCACTGCGAGCATGATTGCCGGCGACATCGTTCAACTCGCCGATGGCTTTGAGCAAGCTGCGAGTCCAATCCGCTATGCACCCGACTCCGTCGACAGTTCCGCCTGCTTGAGCACAAGCTGCGTCGCATCTTCCGACAGGTCCGGCGGATAGCCGTACATCGCGAGCAACCGCCGCACCTTGCGTCGCAGGTCGGCCCGGACCGATTCGCGCTGCGTCCAGTCGAGCTTGGGCATCTTCTTGACCATCTCGGCCAGCTCACGGGCCATCAGGCGGAGCTGGTCGGACTTCATCACCTCTTTCGCCGACCCGTTCTCGGCAAGCGCGTCGTAGAACGCGACCTCTTCGGTGCTCAGCCCTAAGAGGCTATCCGAAAAGGTTTTGAGGTTCTTATACCGCTGCGGTCGATGGAGTTGGGTTTTGTTTGCGTCTGTAGTTGAACGTCACCGGTGGATCGGCAGGTGCGAGACGTTTGAGCATTAGGT
>JBJXEX010000071.1:0-12869 GCA_046156195.1 Planctomycetaceae bacterium
GACTTTGTCAGCCCGGCTCATCGAATTAACAAGAAACTGTTTCATCAACATTGGCTTCACAATCTCTACTTGTCCGCCTCAATGCGCGGCTTTCACACCGCTACCTAGATTCCGTTAGAGTCAGCGAAAACGTATCGCTCACCCCAATCGAGGGATGATCTCGCCACGAAACGGCGTACCTATCTTCAATCCGGATTGGTGACCTCGTTGGGATGCCCTTGGTTGGTCAAGAACAAGACCGACATGCTGCGTTTACTGGGGTTCCTGATTCAGCCGTAATCGAAGTAGTGTGCGGATGCCGAAAGCCACCGCGGCCGGCAAGTCGCTCGCTTCGGTGGTGGAGGCTCATTGGCTGCTTGCGTAGAATCTGATGATCTGAAGAATGGATAGAAATCCCGTTAGATAGCATGAGGCCGCTGGAATGTTTACACGGGAATCTGACATGGCGGTGACCGCCGCTCGCTGGCTGAAAGCGGCCGGGATGGTGATTAAGCCCGAATTCATCGCTCCCTGGGGCGTCTGTGATCTTGTCGGTCTCCGGTTCAACAAGGACCACGTTGACCGCCGGTTGAGTCTGAGACAGACCAAGGCCGTGAGTTCCATTACCCGCGCCGTGCTCCTGTTGCAGATTCCCGATGTCGAAACGAAAAAGTCGACAACTCTGGACAAGCTGATGCGGCAGTGCGCGCCGTCGATTCCTGACGAGGTCGTATCCGAGGAAACGGCACGGCTCATCGCGGATCGGTTCGTCATATCCTCCGCGCGCGGAAGGTTGCAGAAGGTAAATGGCTGGATGCCGCTACAAGACCGACTTGTCGCGGTGGAGTTGAAACTGTCCCGCATCGACGAAGCGATGCACCAGGCGATTAACAACCTGGGGTTTGCTGAAGAGTCTTATGTCGGGTTGCCAGCCGACATCGCTAAGCGTGTTGCAGCAAATGCCTCCCGCTGGGCAATCTTCTTCGATGCCGGCGTCGGCCTTTTGAGTGTCACGCAGCGGGGCTGTGAGGTTCTGGTGCAGTCCCACAATTGCCGACCCCAACCTGATACTGCCATCCAGCTCTATTGCGTCGAGAAGTTCTGGCGGACGCGAATCAGAGGCAACTGAGCATTAGCGGCTCGACGACAGACTCGGGCCTCCGTGCCGTTCCCTCATCGACCAGATCCGGCAGCGACTTTCCCAAGGCGTAGGCCGTCGACAAGTCTTGAAACAGCGCCATCGAGCGACCAGCTTTCGGAACGGCCGCGATCAGGTCGAACCACTTCTTGTAGAATGTGGCGACTTGTTCCCGCGCTCTGTCCTGTCCGCTGAGCAGCGTGAAATTCCGTCGGATTTCGCTGAATTCTGCATGGGCCGGATGAGATGAGGCGAGCGTTGAAATCGCCTTGTCGAGCCATGTCTTGAGTTGAGTGCCGGCGACGACTCGCCGCCGCAGTGATGGTAGCGCGATCTTCGCTGTCGGCTGTTTTGTGTGCCCTCCAGCCAGAAAGAACTGGTAACCAGAGCCGATCCCGATCGCCGGGTGGTCCACCAACCCCCTGGCCCAAAGCACAAGATTCAGACCCCAATAGGGTCCAGCGATCCTGATCTTCGAGGAGATTTGTTCGTTGAGTTCTTCGTGCAGACCAATCACACCCGGAAATCGCTTATTCCGGAGCATCGGTGAGCCGCTGTCATCAGTCAGACTCTTGTCGACAACCCATAACCCATCCGCCTGGGCCTCGCGATAACACCGCTCTGCTTGCTGCACCTTCGGGTTCCTGGCGGTCTTCCCGTTGACCTGTGCCTGATGAGTTAGCACGAGGGGCAGGATCAGACGTCCTGAGAAACTGCTGCTGCTTTTCCATTTACCAGTCGCCGATGCGAGAGCTTGGTTGATCTTGTTGCGGCTGGAATTCTCAATCAGCGGAAGTTGCGGAACAGTGATCCACGCGGGTTTGTGAACGGCGCAGAGGTCCATGATCGCCTTCACAAAGTGGTAGACATCTGCCGCGAGCGGTTTCGCGTGGTATGCAGGAGAGCCGATCTTCTGAAAATTGGCGACGCGGTCCATGAAATCGAACCAACTGTTCCTCTTGTCTGGCTGGCTGCGCCGAGTCGTCAAGTCGTCCATTCCATCGACGGAGGGGTCCATCCAAACGGGCGAGTTGGACGGTACGAGTGAGACGAGTTTCTCCGCTCGGTCCAGTGGCACCCGGACTATCGCTGAATCAGAGTAATGCTTTCTGACCAGGTTGCCGCCACCTTCGCCTGTGACAAATGGAATGTGCTCTGCCATCTTGTGCCTCAAAGTCTGGCCGTGCGTTTTAGGTGCGCACAGACGTGTTCTGGCTCAGGGAAAATGAACATCTCGCCGATGCCCACCCGTCCCAGTTCGTTGAGAAGCGACTCCTTGTGCTCACGGAGCACAGGGACATACAGGAGAGAACTTGCTTGGTTTCTATCCAACTCAAATTTACGTGAGCCGTGCAGCGTGAATGCGCCGTGCTGCATGGCGATGCGCTCTGTGTTCCAGGTTGGGTTGATCGCGATTGTCGGCTTGCCCCTGGCACTCACTCGTCCGTCGAGCTTGAAGTACGGGTTGATGAAGTTGGCGTCCTTCTGCAAATTGAAAATGCGCGGCGATCTCGGATCGACGATTTGATTGAGTTCGGTGGGGTTCAAGATCACGACCAACCCGTTCTCGCCGGGGTCTTTGCTACAAGCAAAGAACAGCGCGACTGCCGCGTTCTGAGTCCAATCCAAAAGCCGTGTTGGTAGCCCGAAATGCTGCGCGACCTGCATCCATCCCAAGTCATCATCCGGTCCCGGTGGACGGGGCAGTTTCATTTCCAGAAACCGCTTCATTTCAGCGACAAGCCCCAAAGCACGCTCCCTTTGGTCGACTTCGCCATAGCGAAGGGCGGACGGTGCAAGCCGATAGTCCATCCGAGGATGGCCACGGAACCAGAATATCTTTTTGGGTTCAAGGAGTGCGTGAAAAACTCCAAAGAAGTCGCTCAGCGTGGCGATCTCGTTGCCCAGATAGATGGGGCAGTCAATCGGGCAGCGTCGGTATCGCTGCTGAATTCGTCGGCGAAGTTGGGGTGTTGTTTCTGGCATTCGCGTACGCTTTTCAGTTCAGTCCCAGCGATTTGAACGCGGCGGCTTTGGGGTCGCCGTAGAAGACCGGATCGACTTGTTCCATGATGTCGGCGGAGACGTCGAGGAAGGCACGTTTGTTTTCGATGGGAATGAGTGCTCGCTTGGCTCCGTTGTCTTTGGCGACCTGGAGCGGTTCGGCGAGAGAGCGCAGCGGCTTGATGTTGCCCTGGATGCTCATGTCGCCCAACACGAGGGTCGCGGCCGTGGCCGGGACTTTGCGAACTGCGGAGAAGGCGGCGATGAAGAACGCGACGCCGATTTCGGCCTCGACTCGGTTATTGAGCAAGTCGATGACTTCGACGTGGAAGTCGGTCACATCCACCTCGCGGCCGATGCCGAAGTCCGCCTTGCGGGATTGCAAATAGCCGAAGGCGCGGTTGATCGACTCCTTCGTGACGCCGCTGAGGCCACCGGCGGATTTCAGTTTGCCGGTGCCGCTGGAAGTGCTGACCTCGATCCGGAAGAGTCCTACCGTGCCGTCACTGCCAACGGACGCGGTGTAGACCGAGCCGGGGGCGAGTGGGTCGGGGGCGATCAGGTCGCGGCCGCCTTGTTCGGGGACGCCGACGAATCGCTCTTCGCCGGACTCGGTATCAATGAAGCTGAACGACGTGTGGTAATACTCAAAGGAGCCCATCTTCTTGAGCTGCTCTTTCACGCGCCGGCGGCCTTCCATCGCGAACTCAAGCAGCTCGGCCAGCTCGGACTTCGTGACGACGTTGTGCGGGTAGATCACCTTCATCAAGCCGGAGACCGTCTTGCGGACGGCTTTGCGGTCGCGGGCATTCAGGTGCGAGCCGAGGTCGAAGGCGTTGTCGATGACTTCGGAGAAATTGAGCTTCCGCATGGCTCGCAGCGCTTCGGCCAGGTAGTCCACGACGAAGCCGTAGTGGTCCGTGAAGAACTCGTTGCGCATTTTCGGGATCTCCCAGCCGGGGAGATAGAAATGCAGGCGGTCAATGAAGGCCATGTCGTCGCGGATCACATCGGGCATCGGCTCGAAGAGGTGTCCCTGCTGTACCATGATGTCGATGGGCTGATTCGTATTGCCGAAGAGTGCGATGCCGGCCTCACCGGTCATGGCTTCTTTGCCCCGCTGGAAAGTTCCCGACTCGCAGTAGGTCTTGAGTGTCGTGATGACTTCCTTGGGCATATTCGCCAGGTCGGCCACCTCATCGAACGCGACGACGTCCCAGATGGAGACCATGCCCTTCTGCTTGCCGCTCATGTGACCGAAGAGGTTCGGCACAGTGGTCGGCCCGGTGAGCAACGCTCCGTAGGGAGACAGTTCCTGCACCGCGTAGCTCTTACCCGTGCCGCGCGGCCCCAGCTCGACCAGGTTGTAGTTCCGCTCGGCGAAAGGGATCAGGCGGGTCAGGAAGTGGAGCTTGAGGCGGCGCTCCATTGCTCCCGGTTCGTAACCCATGCTGCGGAGCAAGGCGTCGATCCACTCATCCGCCGTGAATTCGGCGCGGAGTTTCCGGTACTCGTCGATGTCGAAGGTCGCGATCTGGATCGGTGTCAGCTTCTCGATCCAGAACGAGTGTTTGCCGCGTGAGGCATCGTCGTATTCAAAGCGCATGTCGATCTGCGCCCAGACGCCGCCCATGAGCAGTCGGTCGAACTCCAGGACATACTTCGTCGGGACATGCACGAAGTTGTCGCCGAAGTGAACAGCCTCGGCCCAATACTCTGAATCGACAATCCGAATCTTGACCTTATCAATGAACGTGTAGGTCTCGCCCTTCAATTGGACGACCGTGCTTTGGGCCTTGGTCGATTCGTCAGGTCGGATGTAGTTCTTCGCGAGGATGTCATTGACGACTTGCAGCCCCATCTGGATCGCCAGCTCGTCCGACGATGCACAATACTTGCCGAGCAGATACTCCAGCACGAAGACCGGGACGTTGACACCGACCTTGATGCGGCGGACGAGATCCTTGCGCACCACTTTTCCGCTGAAGACACGGTTGAGCTTGTCGTCGAGGACATCGCGAGCCAGTTGTTTTTGAGCGGTTTCAGTCATCGTCAGACCCCTAGACGGACAGTGATTTCTTCGGATTGGACCAAGACCGCATCGGTCGCCGGGTCGAGCACCGCGATCCGGATCGACGGGCAATCTTCTCGCCGCAACAGCATGGCCACGGTGGCGGGCTTACCGGGTTGGACGGTCACGGTCTTGGCCTCGCGGTCGAAGGGGACATCAATGGCCATGCCGGCTTCACCGACCTGTTCGCCGCCAGCCATCAAGACCGGACGGACGACGATCGCGTCGCGGGCAAACAGCCCCGATGTGAGTTCGATGGTGACTCCAAACGTCCGGTTGTTGAGTTCCTTGGGCACGCCCTTGAGCTTCCATTCCCCTTCTGGGCCCGCGTTGGCAGCAGGGGCGGCCGTTCGCAGGGTGAGCACCGGAACGATCAACTCTTGCAAGCTGAGTCCGCCGTGGTGATAGGCCAAGTTTCCGCCGGATTTGAAGACGCCGATGCCGGTCGGAAAAATGAAGTCCAGGTCCGTGTCATATCCCAAATCGGAACCTGTCACGCGGATTGTGCCAGCGGGGTTCGCACCGCCACGACCAATCCAGCAACGACGGTGCAGGTCCAGCGTGTCACCGCCGGGGCTGTCGGTGCGGAAGGCTTCGTCCTTCTCGCGAGTGAATTGGTAGCCATGATCGGCGCTGATGACGACGGACTCGATGCCGGCCGCCGCCAGCTTCCGCACGGCACGGGCGACATTCTGAAGCACGGTGTCCATCATCTGACGAGCGATGAAGTCACCGTCCATCTCGCCGAACTTGTCGATCTCTTGCGACCGGACCACGACCAGGCCCGCCTTGCCGATCGCGGACTTAAGTTTCCCGGAAGTCATTTGCAAGAGCTTGCCCAGTTCAATGTCGATGGCACCGGGCACGCGAGCCTTCAAGAACTTCATCCGCGCAGAAAGATCCTTGAGCGGCACACCCTCGATCCGAGACGCCAGTGCTCCCTGATGATCGACGACATCAAAGGTGGCGGCCGCACGAGGCAACAGCGCCGCCATTCCGATCGGCGTGATCGTTGGCAGGGCGGCGATGGCGGGCCGCAGCACCAAGTCCTCGCTCCCTTCCAGCAGCTTCTTCAGTTCCACACCCATCTCGAAGCGCAGGGCATCGACGAGGAAGTAAGCGACGCGCGAGCCGGCTCGTTCCACCAGTTCGGGATAGATGTGGGTTTGAAGAAACGCATTCGGGATCGTCCAGTGAGCATTTTGCAGAGTCTGACTGAACGTGACCGCCATGCGTTGCAGCAGCTCTTCGTAGGCTTGTCGGACGCGATTCAGTGCCGGCTCACTGGCTGGCTCTTCGTCGATCTGGACCAGCAGCGCTTCGAGGTTGCGTTGTGTGGAATCCGCACGATGCCAGCCTTTGTCAGCCGTGTAAGCCGCCACCCAAGCTGCCGCGTCGCCGTTCATCTTGCTGAGCTGCCCGCCAACCTCTTGAACCAGTGAGCCGAGTTCGGCCATCGCCTGACAGGCGGCCCATTGAAGTTGCCGGTCGAGGTTGTGGCGCACCCAGAAGCCGCGTTCTCGCTCGGTGACGATCGTGAGTGCCGGTGTGAATTTTCCCTCGGCGATCAGAGCATACGAGTGTTTGAGAAGTGCCTGCTCCTCAAACCGAAACGTGTCGATGCGGCCGAGATGCTCAGCCGCGATGGTCAGCTTGCCGAGCGCGAACTGCTGCTCGACGCCATCGGCCAGCTCGATGTAGGGGTCGGCGTGTTTGGCTCGCAGCGCTTCGGCCACGTCGCGAGCCAAGGCGAGCTGCTCTGGAGTGTCAGCCGGAGGGACGATCTGCAAACTCGATGGTGCCTCAGTGGAGAGGTCATCCCGGAACTCGTTGATGAGCACATGCCGGAGGGTGCGACTGCGCATGGCGTCGAGTGAGACTGCGGCATCGAACTTCAATCCCAGCCGATGTTCCAGCAGCTTGAGCAGTTCAGGCAGAGCTTCCTTGGTTTGAATGACTTGATCACTGTCGGGCGACGTGAGCCATGCCGCGATGACCTCGGCGTTGTTCCGGGCCGAACTGAAGATGACCTTGAGTAACGAGGCCGTGCCGCCGGTTGTCCCCTGATCCATGAAGGAAAGAATGTCCGAGTAGGTGACCTTCTCCGGGGCGAGCATCTCGTCGATCACACCATCGGTATAACGCTTGGTGAGAACGTGCCGAGCCAGCCGTTTGAGCTGCGGTTCGTAGCAGGTTCCCGCCAGCTCCAGTTCCATCAGCACCGACCCTTTGCGGTCCCGCTCGATGCCGGGAATGTAAATCAACAACGGCTCAGGCTGATCCTGCGCCACGATTGGTTCGACCTTGGCACGGATGGCGAAGAACGAACCCTCGTAACAGGTCAGTGCTGCCGAGACATTGCCGACCGAGACTTTTCCACCAGTCGCGTTTTCGCCTGCTTCCAACTCGCCGATGAATGAAGTGAATTCATTGCGCGGATCATAAAAAACGACGATCCGTTGTTTGGTGAGATGCTCGGAAAGCTGGCGGGCGATGTATTCATGAAGCGGGTTCATCAAACATCTCCCGCATTGAGTCGTGTTTGACGACGGAGTTCTTTCGCCACAAACGGCGACTCTTCCGTGAGCACTCGCAAGGAGACTTCTTTGGCCCAGTAGTTCTCGGCGTCACGTTCGCGCGACCGACAAAAGTCATTGAGTCCCAGCCTGATGATGGTGTCTTGCACCCGCCCGTATGTCGGCTGCTTCAGCGACGGATCGGGAATGACTTGAAACCCGACAAGTTCAAGTTGGAACCATCCGTCCGTGATGTCGAACGGATCGAGCACATCACCGAAGTCCTTCTTTCGGGCATTGAGTGGCCCGCATGCCAACCGGTAATTGCTCCATTGGTAGACTTGGTCCCACTTCCGCGACTTGGGGGCAAAGTGATCGACCGAACGCCATCCAGTCACTTCATGAATCCGGAAGCAGGAATAAGCGCAGGTCTGGTCGTAAGCCTGCATCAAGTCGTCGAGGGCTTCAGTCCAGTACGTTGGAAACTTCTTACTCGGAATGTCTTCACGCTTAGACTTGATCTTGTTGAATGGACGCCCGGCGGGACGTTTCGGCGTCTCACCGACCATCTCTGCGATGGCCCGGAGGCCGGGGACTGTCACACGATTTTTGAAGCTAGCCGGCTCGGGCGCTGGAGTTACTCGGATCACTTGGCAACCTCCTTGTTCTCTCGGAACGACGACCACCGCACCCAGAACCGATCTACTTCGCCCAAGGACGCACGGAGCAGTTGGTCAACCTCATCAATGTCCTTTTTGGATGGCTTCTGTGTTCGGAGTAGAGCCAGCGCCTTCGTAATGGCTTCCTCAGCCTCAAGGGACCGTGGTTCCTTCAAGTCGAATGCGTCACTGGTGAGCCAATTTGAAATGTCTCCCTGACGCACGAACGGACGCTTCACCAATTCGACTTGATGTTTGCTCGTCAGATCGAGATCAAACCAGGCATCGTGCTTGGGGTCAAAAGTCGGCTCTGCGGATGCCAGGACCAGCGGCGAATGTGTCGCGGCAATGAGTTGAATCTTGGCTGTTTTGTGCAGGACTGTGGCGAGTTTCAGCAACGATCCAAGAATGGAGCGTTGCCATCGCGGATGCAGATGGCTTTCCAGCTCGTCAATCAGCAGGACCACTTGCGGGGCGAAGTCCTCACCAAGTTGCTTGGCGGCAATTCGATGTTCATTCCAAGACCACAGTAGCATGTACGCCAACGCGACTATTCGGCGGACGCCCGATGATGCGTGCAGGATTGGGATCTCTTTCGCATAGCCCGTCTTCAGCGAAGGGATGTCTCTCGCATCGTTGACCGTAATTCGCGTGAGTGGGCCGGGGTCAAGCCGATCATGCAGTTCTTTGGACGGTGACAAATGAAACAGCACTGCGGCCATGTTTTTTGCGTTGACTCCGTTTTCACGAATCCAGCTCGCCCAGTCGCGAAGCAGACCGTTGCAGACCGTCGTTGCCTTACCGTCGATATCGACCTCTAGGCCGTCCCAAACTTCTTTAGGTGAAAAAACGAATCCCGGTAGTCGTTCCTGGACGTCGATGTTTCCCTTCTTCTTCCAGTAGTTTCGCGCCGGATCCCAGACGGAAAAACTTCCGTCCGCATGCGCGTAGATCACGAGACCTGGATTCCACGGGCGACCTGCTTTGCCCAGCCAGCTCTCATCGCGCGGGGCGTATTTGCTTGTGTATGAGACACTCTTTGTTTTCGACGTGACGCTGAACTCAATCGTCGCGGGGTTCTTCGGATCGGTTGGGCGAGCGGCGTAGCCGGAGGTCAGTTTGGCATTCACATCTTGCGGCCAGCGGCGGGTGAGTGCCCACCAAGCCACATCGAGCAGAAAACTCTTGCCGAGGCCGTTGTCGCCGGTGATGAGGTTGAGCCGGGAGGCAAGCTCCATCTCCATTTCTGGCGCGGGGCCGACGTTTTTGAGGTGCAAATACTTAAGCACTTGCTGTCACCTTTCGTGTTCTTGTGCGATTCGCTGCGGCGGCTGGTGGCTGGCGCAGTTGTTTAATCAACGTAAGCATTGGCTTTGGTCCTACATATCGGTGTCGGTGGCCAATGAGGAATTAGTCTGTCCGTTTTCTGAGGCGAAATGATAGCGGGTTCCGCGGCGTTCGCCGGTGCGGGTGATGGTGCCTTGTTCGAGGAGTGTGTTGATGGCGGCGGTCCAGCGGGCTTCGCTGAGGCCAGTGGCGGTGAGCACGTCGGCTTTGCTGGCTCCGTTGGGGACGGCGGCGATGACGTTCTTCACCATGTCGAGCGTTTCGATGTCGGTGGTCGGGACCGACGTTCGCGGGCGCGAACGTGTGGGTGTGGCGTCATCGGGAGCAGCGTCGGAAGCGGTGGCGTGAGTGATTCGTTGAGTCGTCGCTGTGCGTGAGCCGCGTCGGCCGCCGCCGGCTCCGGTCAGCGGCGGAGCGGTGAGCAGACTGTCGAGGGCGGCCTTCACGGTGGGGTTGTGGCGGCGTGTGACTTCGGCGGTGACTTCCTGAGCTGGTGCGACGCGACGACGCCAGCAGGTGACGCGATCGTCGTACCAGAAGAATCGAGTCAGCTCGTGCTGGGCGCAGAGTTCGCGATCCGCGAGACATTTTTCGATGACTCGGTCGGGCCACAGCCAGAGAGCTGCCGGCTGGTGATCGCACACGCCTTGTTCCAGCTCGTGCCAGACGTTGGCCCAGGGTGTCGCACGTTGAAACACGGCACCCACCACCGACACCGACTGCGGCAGGCCCGCGTGTTCGTAGCGTGTGAGGAGCTGCTCGGTCGATTTTTCTGTCAGCCGCGCGGGCACCTGGACGCAGTGCTTTTTCGCCAAGGCTTGATCGTTGATGCACAGCCCGACGACGCGACGCGGCCAGAGGATGAGCGCCAGCGAAGATTCATCGAACTGGCCGGACTCTAGCCGCTGCCACAGTTTCTCCGCCGATGTTGGTCCCTGCGGCGCGGCCACGAGTTGCTGCAATGCCTCGCGCAGCCGGTCATACACGGGCAGTTGGCGGCGCTGCTTTTGGTCGAGGATTTCGTCCGCTGGTTTGAGGAGCTTGCGCCACTTGCCGTAGTCCTCGACCCACAACAGGCTGTCGAGGTCATGCGCGATCGCCAGGCTGCGGTCGTCGGCGCATTTGGGGACGCAGCGTTCCGGCCAGAGGTGCATGGCCAGGCGTGCCCAGTCGAAGTCGCCGGCGCAGAGCGTGTCCCAGCATTCCTTGACGCTCTTCCGCCAGGGCGTATGGCCGATCATGCGCCACAGTGGCGCGGAGTTGATGATCACGCCGTCGTTGAGGTCGGGGTTCCAGAGCGGCGCGACGCGGGCGAGTTCCTCGACGAAGGCGGAGAGTTCACTGACGAGCGACTCGTGGGCTTCAATCTCTTCGCGCTGGCTGCGAGTCGGTTGTGGTCCGGCTTCGGTACGCAGATCGTCGAGTTGCCTCTGTTCGTGACGAAGTTTCGGCTTGGCGAAGTCTCCAAGAGCCAGCGAGAGCGTGTCGCGGCGGAACCGGTGGTAGTACAGCCAGATCGTGTAGCTGCCCGACGTTGTTCCCAATGCCCAATAGATCGGAGCCTGCCGCCGGTGCATCGAGTATCGTTTGACGTGATCGGAGAAAAAGTCGCTTCTGATCCAAATAAGCAGATCCCGATTCGCACCACACAAGACTTTGGTGATTTCGTCGAGGATCATCGTCGCCGTGTCGCTGCCTGTAACCGCCACGATCGCTTTCACGACATCTCGTTCATGCCCAGGATCGTCAACAAGAATGCCGACATCTGTGCTGTCGCCGGTCGTTGGCGCTAAGGATGGCGGCGAGTTCGGTAGACCGATTGAAAACAATTCCGCGGCGCTGGTTTTGATTTCGACGTTATGCCCCCACCGTCCAATGGCTCGTCCAAAAAGGTAGCTCAATACGTCCTTGGCAACAGACTGGATTCGCGACGGAGCAATGGAACCGGATTTTTGACGCGCGCACACGGCGGACTTCGGTGAGCATTGGAAAGCATGGCACAGCAACTCAAGACGGCGGTCCCAGACATAGCTCTTGACGACGATGTGTCTTGGAAACCCCAACCGACTGGCCACTTCATCGACGAGCTCGTCCTCTGAAAGACCGTAAAGCCGCTGGAACTCGTGCAGATCGACTTCGATATCGGGATATTCTTGGGGATGCCGCCCAACGGTTTTTGCAACATCGTCGGCAATTTCTTGTGTGCAACCGTATGCGACTTGAGTTGCAAGTTCGATTTGCCAACTGCATTCCAAGGCTTCAAGAAACCGCTGCTCGGATGCCGCAGTCATTTGTGCTGCACAATCCACGAGCGATTCCGCCGAACACGCGAGTTCTTGGCGAGCGTCGTAAAACGAACACGTTTCCTCGCCGGCAGCTTCTTCAATTCCCATTTCGACGAGTCGCGAGATGCTGGTGGTGGGAAGTGCGGTCAGGGACGACTTCTCCGGGAACGGCATTTTTCCGAGAAGTCCCGATGTATAGTGACGCGCTGCATTACCGGAACTCACCGAATCGCCACCGCCCAAGCATAGGTCGTGGAGAGCGAAGAAAAGATGGCTCGTCATCACCCCAAGTGTTGGAAGCAATAACTGCGGATCAGATGACAGAATCGCGGGGCCAGCATTACTGAAGATTGATCCGGCCGGTAATGGTCGAACTGAGAACCGACTGGCGGTGCGCTCGGTGTATGTGAGCGCCGGCTTAAAGTAGCTATCTGAGCTAACGCGACTTTTCGCCTCGTTGCCGGCTGCCAAATTGTAGGCCGCCATCTCTCCGAATCCGTTCTGCCATTTGACGAGTAGCTCGTTGTCTGAAAAAGACTGCACGTACTCACCACCTTTTGCGAGCCTTGCCCAATCATTGCCCCGCACGGCGGGGATCTCCCACGCGAGCCGCGCGAAACGGTCATTGTCCGAAGAAATTAGGCCCATGCGGACTTTGCCACACGCGGGCTCAAATTTCTGACAGCTATTAAAGATTTGCTGACTCTAACGGAATCTAGGTAGCGGTGTGAAAGCCGCGCATTGCAGGGCCAGCGCGCATAAATAGGTAATCTAGGGTAGCTGGCGCGATTGCTGTTTGTATGGTATTTCTCTCCTGGAAATTGTCTGCGTGAGTTCGCTGGTCGTGTGACTGCGGGCTGGAGCGCAGGA
>JBJXEX010000078.1:0-7004 GCA_046156195.1 Planctomycetaceae bacterium
TCGTCCCTGAGCTTCCATGCTCGCTCCCTCCTCCGTGAGAAAGAGAAAGGATCGAGATCTTGGCCCAGTTTTGCGAACCCAGTTTTGCGAACCCAGTTTTTAGTACCTAGATTCCGTTAGAGTCAGCGTACTTCTCCACTTGGCGCAGCGGCGAGGTGCCCTTGGATTGCGGATCATTGACCCGGATGACCCGGATGCGACAGACAGTGATCGCGAGAGTGGAAAAGTCAAAAAAGCCATCGGCGAAGTTCAGTCGCAAATGCGGAAATGCGGCGCTCGGACCTATGGCGAGTTCATCGCACAACTGCGAGACAAGAGTGTCACGCAGATCGCAACCCCGGATAACCGGCCAAAGGATCGTCGCAAAGGTCCGCGCGAGTACCGCAGCGCGGTTCGCAACAAGGCTGGAAGCTATCAGCACTGCGCGGACCGCAAGATGATCCGTGACGAGTTCGCCAAACTGTGGGACGCACAGAAACGTCTTGGCGGGCCGCTGGCGAAAATACTGACCGATGAACTGCGCCTCGCGTTGGACGACGACTCTCGCAATTCCGATTGGCGGCACAAGGGGCTGCTGTTCGGCCAGCGAATGCAGACGTGGGACTTGGGCACGCTTGGCCGGTGCGTTCTCGAACCAACCGAACGGTGCGCGCCTCACGCGGACATGGATGCGTCGCGATACTTGGTCGTCGAGACGATCAACAATCTCAAGATCATCGAGCGCGGGAAGCAGCCGCGATCACTCACCGTTGCGGAACGGAGCAAAATCAAGAACTACTTGAGCGAGCCGCTCGGCGAGGTGACACGAGGAAAACAAAAAGGCCAGCCGAAGCGGTCGGTCACGGTGACCGACCTTCGCGACCTGATGGACTGGGGGAATGCCAGCAAAACATCGGCATTCCGTTTCAACATCGAAGCGGACAAAGAGCGGACGATCAACACGGACTGGTTTCGCCGCGAGATCATCCACGGGGCAATCACGGCAGCGAAATGGCAACAATTGCCTTTGCGGTCGCGCGAAGGGATCAATCGCGCGATCCTCAAGCACGATCCAGATGACGAAACGCACGACGAGAAACTCAAGTCGTTGGTCATGCAAGAGTGGGCCGGACTCAACACAGCCCAGGCAGATTTGCTGGTTGCCGCCTGGAAGAAGCGGCCTCGGCCCGACGCCAAGCGACTCAACATGAGCCGTCGCGCGGTGCGCAATCTTTTGACCGTGATGGATCGCGAGGAACCGTGGCCCGACGCGGAGCAACCGGGCGAGACCCGCTGGCTGACTCAGATCGAAGCTCGAAAGCGGATCGCCAAGGACCAGAACTTTCTGGATGTCACGACCGGCAAGCCGTTGGATGAACATGCCCGACGCCGATATGCGACCGGAACCAAAGGAGCGACAGCCCGCGACCGCCACTACATGAAGAAACACTTGTTGATGAAGAACAAGGAGCCGGTTTATGGCCCCGATGGCTTGCCACTGCATGAGCCGCCGCCGGCACCACTCATCAGCAATCCAGTCGTTCGGAAAACCATTCACGAGGTTCGTCGGCACATCATCGACTACCTCACCAACCTCGGCTGCAAGCCGGACGAGATTCATGTCGAGCTCGCGCGTGAAGCCAAGATGGGAAAGAAGGACTCCGATCGCACGCTGTTCATGAACCGCTTGCGCAATCGGATTCGGAACGACATCATCGACGCGAACGGACTCGACGCAGTGAGTGCCACTCAGCAGCGTGCCGCCGTGGAGCGCGTCGTGCTGTGCGTACAGCAGGATGGGGTTTGTCCGCTCTGCGGAAACCAGAAAGTGAAGACCAAGATCACACCACGGATGGCGGCGAATGGCGAAGGTTGCGAGGTCGCTCACATCATTCCCAAGGCCAGCGGAGGCCATAATGGACTTGGCAATCTGGTCCTCGCGCACACCGCCTGCAACCGCGACATGGGCCGTCGCACACCCCGCCAGTATTGGGAGACGACACTCAGCGGCGGCTTCGACGAGGGATTCCGTTGGATCGAGGGGATCTACGCGGACATCCAACGGCCGAGTCCTTGGGACGTCAAAGAGGCGTCCGGTGATGCTCTGTGGTTGTGTTATTTCGCCGGTGGACCAAGCCGCTGGGGTCCAACGTATGACGGATTGAAAATCGGGCAATTCAAGAAAGACATCAAAGACATTCAGCAGATGACCGAGCGGCAGGGTGCCGCGACCAAATACGCCGCGCGGCAAGTCATGACCTACCTCGCCGATGCACTCTATGACGGCAAGGGATTGCCGGAACGCAGCACTGGCACCGAACAGAATCCGGAACCACGGAAAATCTTCGCCAACGATGGACTCTGGACCAGCCGACTACGCCGCGAATGGGGACTCTTCTTTGATCGTCATCGTGCCAAAGCCCACGGGCTGACGAATGAACAAGAGCACGAACTCAAAGAGAAAAACCGGGGCGATCATCGCCATCACGCCATCGACGCCATCGTGATCGCTCTTTGTTCGGAGCAAGTGCGAAGGGCCTGGGAAGCTCGCGAGCTGGCGGCGGACCAAGCGGACATCAACACGGCCGATGAGGAGGCGATGGACAATTACCGTCGCCAACATCCGTTGCCGCTGCCCGTGGCTTACAAGAGTCGCGACGAATTCCGCACAGCCGTCCAACGCGCGGTGTTCAGCGAGGGACTGCTCGAACGCCCGGTCGCGCACCGGCCGGTGAAACGTAAACTCATCGGCGCACTGCACGAAGAAACTCTCTTTGGTCCGGTCGTCGATCGCACCGGCAATCTGACAGACAACTATTCGGCGAAGAAAAGCGTTCTCCAACTTGATCCGAATCACCTGCAGATGCCACGCGCAGAGACGGAGAAAGAGGCCATCGAGCGACTCACGCTGCGGCGGCTCAAAGAGAAATCGGTTGACGAGAAAACCGCTCGCAAATGGGCGCGGTCAGTCGTGTCATCGCTGGGCTACCAACCGGCGATCGTCGATCCACCGCCTGAGAAAAGCGGGATTGTCCGAGACATTGCGCTACGCCAGCGCATCCGCGAGTGCCTGTGCGGTTTTCAATATGCCAAGCAGAACAAGAATGGAGAACCGATCGGCGAGGCTCGGTCGATCAATCCTGATGACTTCAGCGAGCATGAAATGAAGCAAGCATTTGAAGCCGGAGCCATCTGCCAAGCGTCTGGCGTGCCGATCCGCACGGTCGTCCTTCTGCGGACCATGAGCGGTCCTGTCGTCATCGACCGCAAACGACCGGACTATGCGACAGGAAAGATGATCCGTGATGACGACCCAGCTTCAAAACGCGCATACGTCGGCGGGAACAATCACCACATTGAAATCCGTGTTGCCAAGAACAAGAAAGGGGACGAAGTCTGGTCGGGAGTGGTGGTGACCGCGTTTGAAGCCGCACAACGAAAATTGGCAAAGCTCCGTGCCTTTCGCGAGGCGGGAATTCCGAAGCTCAAGGTGCTCCGCAAACTCTCGAAAGCCGAACGAGCGAAGTTCCATTCTGAGTTGGGCCGCATCGAGAAAGCTCACCCCGTCATTGACCGTTCCGAAAGCGTAGACAAGGGCGGCCAATTTGTGATGAGTCTGTGCGAGGGCGAAATGCTCAAGATGCAGCACAAGCAGACACGCGAAGTCGGCTATTTTGTTGTCGCCAAACTCGACAAACCGCAAAGCATCGTTGTGGTTCCCGATTGGGACGCTCGCGCCGCGACGGAGCGCAAGGGTTCGGATGGAAAGAAAGTCGCGGACTCCAAACGCGAACAATTCGCCGTGACCCCTTCAGATCTAAAAGAGTTGGCACCCCCCGGCGCGGAACACGCAGTCAAAGTCCGGGTCAGTCCGCTTGGAGAAGTGGTCGTCATCACCGACTGAAATTGCCGTGTGCAGCGATTAGTCGGCTTCAGCCGACTCCCCATTTGCCACCGGCTTCAGCCGGTGGAGAGGGTTCAAGACATTTGATTCCGTCGGCTTCAGCCGACTTGGTGGCTTGGCTTCAGCCGTGACTCGGTCTGGCTAAAGCCCGATCATCAAGCCGGCTGAAGCCGGCTCACAAGGATTGCGGTGTCGGCCTTCCACCGGCTGAAGCCGGTGGCAAATGGGGTGTCGGCTGAAGCCGACAGAGAATGCAAACTACTCGGATCGATCAGACTTCTGCCGAATAGAGCCTCATTCAGACTTCTGCCGAGCAGCGCCTCGTTTCCGAAGAACCATGCAACATCTCAGAAGTATCAACGGCGGGCAAATAGCTCGTGACCTTTCGAGTGGCGAGTTGTAGGCTGTCGTCCGACTTTCAATGGAGCCTCGTCCGCACGGAGGCGTTTCCGATCCACCCCGGTGAGGAACGCTGCGATGATCAAACGGACGATCGAAATTTCACGCGAGCCGGCGCACTTGTCGTTGCGGCTTGGGCAGTTGGTCTTGGAACGGGAGCATCAGCCAGTCTCCACGATTCCTTGCGAAGACTTGGGGATGGTCGTTGTCGATCACTCGCAGGTCTCGTACACGCACTCGGCATTGGCGGCGTTGGTCGAACATGATGCTGTGGTCGTCGTGTGCGGCAAGAACCATCTCCCCGCCGGGTTGCTGTTGCCGATGACGGATCACTCCGAAGTGGTCTGGCGGCTGCACGATCAAATCGCCGTGTCGAAGCCGCTGCGAAAACAACTTTGGCGACAAATCGTGCAGGCCAAAATTCGTGCTCAGGCGGCAAACCTGTCGAATGGCAGTCCCGGACGGACACGACTGTTGGAATTGGCTCGGACTGTGAAGTCGGGCGACACCACAAACCACGAGGCGCAGGCGGCTCGTGTGTTCTGGTCGGCGTGGTTGCCTGATGATGAGCAAAACCGCTCGCGGATGGCAGTGACGTGTTTAACCGCTACGCCATCGGCGTGCGCGCGAAGTGCCATCGACTGCGAAACCGCCCACGCCGATGGCGTTGGGGTTAAACAAGCAAATGTGCCTTCCCCGTTTCGTCGCAATGCGGACGGCGAAGACGAAATCAACGTTCTGTTGAACTACGGCTATTCGATCGTGCGAGCCTCCGTCGCGCGGGCCATCGTCATGGCCGGGCTGCATCCCGCATTCGGATTACAGCACTGCAACCGCAGTAATTTGTTTTGCCTGGCCGACGATCAGATGGAGCCGTTACGCCCGCTCGTGGACTCGCGCGTGCGTGAACTCGTGCGGCTCAGCCAAACGGAGTTATCGCCGATCACGAAAGCAGCACTGCTTCAGTTACTGACACACGAGGCAACCACCGGCGGTGAATCGGGGCCTTTGATGGTCACGTTGCATCGTTACGTCGCCTCGTTGGTGAAGTGCTACGCGGGCGAAAACGAACAACTAGAAATCCCGGAATACATTCCCGCGCCGTTCGATCCGAAGTCGGTCGAATCGGCGTCGCCGTCAACAAGTCGCTCGTGGGGCGCGTCGCGTCGCCGCTCACGAGCCGAGGCCGCCGCCAGCGAACTCGCCAACCGGCCGTTTTGATAGGAAGCATCATGCAACTCAGCGGGTATCGTTCCATGTGGGTCGTCACGATGTTTGATTTACCGGTCGATACGAAGGAGTCACGCCGTGACTACACGCACTTTCGCAAAATGCTGTTGGAAGATGGCTTCACGCAGACCCAGTATTCGGTCTACAGCCGCCACTGCGCCAGCGAAGAAAACGCCGCCGTCCACATTCAGCGTGTGGAGCGAAACGTGCCGCCGGACGGTGAGGTCAGAATCCTCACCGTCACGGATCGGCAGTTCGAGCGGCAGCGCATCTTTTGGGGGAAAATGCGCATGTCGCCCTCGGAAGCTCCCAAGCAACTCGAACTTTTCTGACCTCAGTTGCTCACAAATCAGGTTCCACTCGGCAGTTCAGCCGAGAATAGTGTAACCAACCCTGACCTGACCTTGTCTACGATCTGTGGATAGCGAATTCAACCGCCGACGTGACTGGCTTCGTGGCGAGCTTCGTACGCGGCTGGCGAGAGATAGTCCAGCGTCGAGTGGCGGCGATGCTGGTTGTAGAAACTCGATATGTATTCCACGATGGCTTGTTCGGCCTCGTCGCGGGTTGTGAAGTGGTGATGTTGCAGCAGTTCTTGTTTGAGTGTGCCGAAGAAGCTCTCCATCACGGCGTTGTCCCAACAGTTTCCCTTGCGGCTCATGCTGCAAACGATGCCGTGGCTCGCGAGAAGATTTTGGAAATCGTGGCAGGCGTATTGGCTGCCACGGTCGCTGTGATGCAGCAAGCCCGGTTGCGGTCGTCGCGCGGCCAGTGCCAATTGTAAGGCGGTGATGACCAATTCGCTGGTTCGTTTGTGACCCAGCGACCAACCCACCGCGCGGCGCGAGAAGAGGTCCAAGATGGCAACGAGGTAAAGCCAGCCCTCCGTAGTCGGAACGGCCATGATGTCGTTGACCCAGGCTTGATTCGGGCAAGTCGGAGCGAACTTTCGATCCAACAAATTCTCGGCCACGGGCAGAGTGTGATTTGAGTCGGTTGTGAGTTGGAACGTTCGTCGGATTGCAGCTTGCAGTCCTTCACACCGCATGATTTTTGCCACGGTCTTTTGGCAGCACGGGATTCCGCGTGCCACGAGTTCGGCGTGGACTCGCGGGCTGCCATAGGTGCGTCGGCTTTCTTCAAAGATGCCCGTGATTTCCCGGCTTAGCTGCCCACGTCGCTGCGTCCATTGATTTTGCGGTCGCGTCCGCCATGCGTAGAACCCGCTTGGAGACACCCCCAGGACGCGACACATCGCGGTCACTGGCCAAGTCCGACAGTGTTCCTGAATGAAGCCGAACCGTTGGACCGCGTCCTGCTGAAGTAAGCCGCTGCCGGCACGCAGGATTGCCGCATCCGTTCTCAATCGGTGAAGTTCTTGGAGAGGGTCGAGCATGGTCACGGTCTCTGGGTTCAGAAGCCGCCGGAAGGCGGATCGAGGCATTGACCGTCATCTGATTCAGAACTTCACTCGAATTTCTGACGCAGATTG
>JBJXEX010000093.1:0-3112 GCA_046156195.1 Planctomycetaceae bacterium
TTCAAGAGTGTGGGATTGTTGCGGCCAATCCCACGAAGCCGTTTGCAAATCCTTGGACGGTTGCGAGACCGCATGCCAACCATCGCCTCGCGACTCACAAATGCCGCGACGGAAATGGCCACATGCCTCGACGGAAGTCGTCGAACGTCGTGCGTGCCGCACTGCTTTCGTCAGTGTACCCGCACAATTCATAGTACCCACACACGCAAAACCTCGGCCGAACATTCGGCTGCGTCAGTACGCAGTCCGAGTGTTCGTCGTCAGTCTGCCGCCGATGGAGGCCATTCTCCCGAATAGCCACCATCCGCCGCATGCTGCCTGCCAAGGACACAGCCACACCGATTCGGTGTGACGATTGCAATTCTCCCAACGGGGTGGCGACCTTTGTCGCACGAAGCCCCTCAGCCCTTTCGTTTTCGCTTCGCCGGGGCATCACCCCCAACGTCTTCGCGAACGGGACGCGACTGCCTTGCCGCGCACAGAAGGTCCGCCCTGGAAAGGCGGCGTCTGTGACCGAGCCTTCGCCCGATTCACCGCGCGTGTTTCCACACGCTTCCTAATGAGGCCACTCTCCCTCGCTACGGCACATCGTGCATGCTGACAGGCTGGACACAGCCAGTCTCTTTGCACGCTACTTGGTGACCAACCAAGCCGCCGGAGTGCCAACTCCGGATGCCGCAGTGATTCCTGCGTTAGCGTCGATCTTTGAAACCGAGGTCACGTTGCTAGGACGTGTTACCGCCCGATCCGCACGGGTGTGTATCGCCTTCCGGTCGACCACACTTTCTCGTCTGACGCGAGCCAGACGAATTTCCCCTTACGAAAGCAGAAGCTTAGGGTACCGCTCCCGCACGGACATTCGCTGTTCGGCACCGTCTCCTCGGAATCTCACTGGCAAGCCCTTTCGTTCGTATTCGATGGGGCCTTTCATGGTTGAGCTTTTCACCGTCGGGCGTTTAACCCGATCGCCGGACGAGTCACGTCCGGTGTTCTTTGTCGCCAAAGAACAGCTCCCCACGCCAGCCGCGTTGAGCGAACTCGCTTGCGCAAGTCCGAACCCCACGGACGGGATTTTCACCCGCTTTGACCTTCGACTGATTCAACAGTCCAAGGCGAAACCAGACCACAGTCCAGCTTCATCGACACGGCCTTGTCTCGCGACAAGGGATGTCCGCATCGCCCGTATTCCCGCAGGGCGCATCGTTGATGCGATACGCCCCTTTCAAAACCATTGGATAGAACGCCGGGATTGCTCCGATGCTTGAACGTGTTCCGATACAAAGGGAACACGCTCCATCGGCATTACTCCGACGAGCCCCCATTGAACCGAGCGAACCACTCTCATGGTACTCGGCTCGAAGGGCCAGCGCTTGGGAAGTTGGCGTACTTCCGGTCCTTATCCTCAGTTGATGAGACCGAGATTCCTGGACCCGCTGTCCCCGTTAGGAGAAATCAGCTCGCTCACTCTTCTCTCCGATTGGAATGTCGGACTTCGAGTGAATGCGTTTCACATGAGCATGACGACCGGCAAGCCATTGGCCTGCCTACGGCGCGCACGGTATCGCGCCGAAAAAGCGCTGTCACCAGTTTCTTCAAACAACGTGAAGCAACATCGATCGTCGTTCTGTTGCGAGCCGATTGGTGCCGTGTCGCTCACGTCGCAGAAGTCGTCGGTCGATGCGTGTCGCTCGCGTCGCAGAATTCACGGAAGGCGTGTCTGGCGCGTCGCAGTCGATCTGTGCCTGGAAATGGCCAAGTCCCGGAAATTGTTCAAAGATCAGAAGGTCTGAGCGAAGTCCGGCGGTCTGCCAAAGTATTGGTACAAAGAATAAATGGAAAACAAAGAGCGGACTGCTCTGTGAATGGCATTCAGAAATTCAGAAGGAAGCCTTCAGTAAGTCACCCGCTCGCACCAATCCGCTCTTGGCTTTCGTGTCCCGCCTCTCGGAACCGAAAACCTCATCCAGCATTTTCGAGAATACTTCGCGGCTTTCGGGCGCGGGTTGTTCCGACTTCTGTTCCGTTTTGCGAACCTCATGCCACCAGTCTGGCGGAGTTCGCGTGCCTTGGGCGGCCTTGCTGAGCGAATCCACGAGATAAGCCATTGGGCTTTTGCGAAAGTGCTGACGACCAAATCGCTCCAGCGCCGCTTGAGTAATGTCGATCCACAGTGCGACCAGTTTGCGCGGATAACGTCGGACCAGACGTGACGCGGCCTGATGATCAAACCCCAAAGCCAACAAGCCTTCGATGAGCGGGGACTCCGTCGCGGTCATTTCGCGATCGGTTTTCGAGTTCAAAGAGAGACCACGCTCAAGCGTGACCGTGAACTCTCCCGGAGCCACACGCAGGATCTGGCTGCTTTGGATGACTCCCACGGATTCCAAACGCTTCAGGGTGCGAGAGACTTTGACCTTCATGTCTCGAATGGCGAGCGTGGGCGAAAGGCCAAGCACGTCCACCGCCAGATGCTGCAAACCAAAGACCGGGATTCTTCCCTTGCGATAGCCCACTTTGGTGAGCAGCAGGAACATCCGGCGAGCCGCCGGATCGAGAGCACGATAAAGTTCCAAATCAAATCGCATACTCCCTCCTATTGCTTGGACCATCCGAAAAAACACTTCATCCCACACGATGTTCCAAGCTCGGTTCGATTCTGGATTCGCGGGAAGGCTGTAGCTGAAAAAGCGGAAACTGACTTGGCGATATTCGCAGCGAACCGGGTCGTAGCAGGCGCTGCTGAGATAGCTCACGGCCGATAACCGCTCCAGCGTGGCGGCAAACTGTTGATACTGACGACCGCCGCGTCGTGTGCCGGCGTCGATCAGGCCCAGTTGACGAAGACACCAATGCGGTGTGGCATCGAGCGAACCATCCAGTTCCTGTTGCGAGAGCGTCAGAGCCAACAGCCCCCAGAGATACAGCTCGTCACCGGGAAACAGCCCCAACGGTGCGAACACGCGGACGTGGGCGGTTTGCCTTCGACGCTGCGCGTCCGTGAAGTGGTAGCACACGCGATGCACGAGATTGGCCCCCCGCTTGGACTCCAAAGGACACAAGGCATGTTCCACCAAAGAGAGCTGCCCGACTCCAACCGACCTGCCATGTTGCA
>JBJXEX010000118.1:0-4150 GCA_046156195.1 Planctomycetaceae bacterium
GTTGCGCTCCTTCGCTTCTTGGGTCGTCGTTTCCATCCGACAATCACACTCCACGGAGCGCAACAGATTTTCGCCTTTCAATCAACACAAACTGCCGAATCTCACGATCTTTTTGACAGGCCAGGCCGTGGCGGTGTTGTTGTTGAGGTCGTCGATCAATTGACTGGCTTCAGCGATGGTGAGCGTCGCCGCGTCGGTGATGTCGAAGCGGTCTTGGATCTCCGCTTCGAGGTTGAGTCCGAGCCGATTGGCGATCGCATGCAGTGCGCGAACTTGAGACGCCGTTGCGGGCGGCGGATTGTTCGCCGTCTGCCGACCATTGCCGTTTGACCGAGATCCGGTCGTCGCACCGCGAGACGCTCCATTTCGGCCGTTGGCATGTGGCTGTCGTGCGTTTGTGGCTGCTCGTCCGTTCGAGCGCTGGGAGTCGGGTGTGGGCTGCGCTGGTTCGACATGCAGCTCCTCGTCGATCGACGCCTTCGCCAATCCGAACAGTTCGCGGATGTGTTCTTGCAGACGTTCCGGTTCGGCGACCAGGGTCGAATCGAGTTCCAATTCCAAGTTCACGGTCGCTCCGCGCGAGCCGTAGTTGGGCTCGCCGACTTTACGACTGAGGCCGACATTCAATTTCATGGGCATCGTGGACTCCTTGCGGGGGTGATTGAGAGAAGCCTTCAGGCGGTTGGTTCGCCACATCCGTCATGTGTTTAACGACGCGGTCGTCGCTGGCGTCGCGTTGGCGAGGGTCGATCGTGATAATCGGGGAGGCGAGGCCGTGGTGATGGCGGCGACGGATATTGGTAGTCGTTGTCAGTGCGGATATTGCCCGAGTACAGGCCGGCCACAACGAAGATGGTTGTGCCAAGTACGAAGGCACCGAACGACTGAAACATCCAACCGATGATCAGTCCGCCGACCAAGGCTTGCTTGAAATTCGCTTGGTTCAATTTGTGTCGCGCACTCATGCTCCAGGCTCCGAGTGGTAAGAGCGGGCGGCGTGACAGGATCACGCCGCCCATAAGGCCGCGACCCGCGATAGGGGTGCGTATCGTGGATCGCGAGTGACCGGCAACGGACTTCGAGAGCCGAAGCGAACGCCTCGGCTCGTCGAGTTACACATCGAGAGTCTGAAGCTGCTTGAGCGACGCCAGCGTCGTCTGCACGAGCTTGGATTGGCGACGATGACGTTTCAGCGAGCCGATCAGGCGGTTGATCTGCGAGAAGGCGTCACGCAGCGAGGTCTTCGTGGCTTCGGCTTGTTGCAAGACGACGTTCATTCCGACATGTGTGTCCTGGTCGCCGTTGCGATGGATGGGCGGAGCAGCCGAAGTGTCGGTTGAAGTCGAAGCAGTTCCGGAGAGCGTGGCGGCAATTCGATTGTGGGGCATGGGAGGGTGTTTTCTTTCGGTGGCTGATCGCGATCGGCGTGGCGGCGGGAGATGCCGCGCGGGCCGATGCGAGGTGGTGGTGGTCAGTGGGGACTCGATCGACACTGTGTCCGAGCCGGCGGTCAAAGCCGGCATCTCCTTGAGCGCACCCCAGAGATAGATGCGGTGCTCATCGCGGCAGACGATGGGAGATTCGGGATCGTGGAATTCGATTTCGCGGAAACCAAGCTGTGCCGCGTGGAAGAGGAACTGGCGATCGGTGTTGAGCTTCAGCTCATCACCGATGCGTCGCGAGTTGCGGAGGACGAGTTGAGTGGTCGGCGACGAGCCGTCCCCTTTGGCCAACAGGGCAACACTCCCATTGAGGTCGAGCGTGACGCGCCCCTCTTGATCGGTCTCGACCGGCAATCGGGGCACAACATCCAAGAGAAACGCCCTGTCCTCGGCGGACAGGCTCAGTCGAGTCTTGGCCGAGTCGGCGTTCGGAATGATGTCCTCGACGCGCGGGTAACGGCCTTGCTTCTCCTGTGTCAGCCACACGGTCCATGGCCCAATGCGGAAGGCACAGTGATTAGCCGTGACACCGACCTCGACCGGTTGATCGGTCGGCAGTTCGCGACTGCCGAAGAGAGTAGAACGCGGAACGAGCAAGTCGTCGTTCCCCGGAAACACGAAGCCCGATTGGACCAACAGTTGATGGCTATCGGTGGCGGCAATTCGTCCGCCGTCCGGACGGAGTTGGACGCAGTTCAGCGCGAGCCGGGTTGCGTCCGTGGGCACGATCCGCATGGCGTCGGCCAACGCGCCGAGCAAACTCGGCGAGTTGGTCACCCACGTCTCCGGTTGGATCGGAGACGCTTCGACCTGGAGCTTCTTCGCATCGAACTGGAAGGACTGCGGGATGGCACGATCTTCCCAACGCAGGACGGTCAGGCCCTCGGAAGGACGTTCAATCCCGACGAACTGATCGGCCTTGGTCCCCTCACACGCGGCGAGGGCTTCCATCGTGATTGGCACCGCGTCAGGAGTCACCAAGCCGGGCAAGTGGTACTCGATGATGGCCTGCTTGTTCTGGGCGCGGATTCGCAGGCCAGTGGTGTCAGCGTGAAGCCAGACGACTTGGTCGGTCTGGCTGGCAGTGAGCTGCAACGCTTGGCGGGCGACCGAGCGAATTTGTATGGCGAGATGAGTTATACGAACTCGAAACCTCGCGGAAGAAACGCTGAGCCGCGATGATGTGAACGTCACTTGCATCGCCAATTTTTCTGAACCGTGATTCCAAACATGCCCACGCAGATCGCATCCGGACCGAGTTTGATGGAAGGCAGCTTCGAGTACATCGAAGCAAAGATTCGCCGTGATGCCGAGGGGACGACGTTCGGTGGTGACTTCGAGTGGCTGTGTCAGTGGTTCTTGGAGAATGCTCCACGGTATCGAGGTCAGTTCGACAAGGTCTGGCTGTGGAAGGATTGGCCGGATCGGTGGGGGCCGGATGCGGGCATCGACATCGTCGCTCGCACGCGGACGGGAGAGTTGTGGGCCATTCAGACCAAGGCGTTCGGGCCGCACCGAACGATCCCCAAATCCGAGATCGACTCGTTCCTGTCCGAATCGAATCGCTCGCAGTTCGCCTATCGACTGCTCATGGCGACGACGGATGACATTGGAACTACGGCTCGCAGGACGCTGCACGGACAAGAGAAGCCGGTGGGGCTGGTTCTGCGTGGTCATTTTCTGACGGAAGAAGTTCAGTGGCCGGTTCAGATTGGAGGAACCGCCGCGCGGCTGCCTCGGTGGACGGCACGACCTCATCAAGCCACTGCGATTGAGGCTGTGGTCAATGGGTTTCGAGAGCGTGATCGAGGCCGACTCATCATGGCTTGCGGTACGGGCAAGACGCTCACCGCACTGTGGATCGCCGAGCGGTTGCAGAGTTCGCTCACGCTGGTGCTGGTCCCGTCGCTGTCGTTGGTGCAGCAGAACCTGGCCGAGTGGGGGCGTCATTCGGCGCAGGATTTTGATTCGCTCGTCGTTTGTTCGGACGAGTCGGTGTTGCAGAGCAACGCAGACGCTGCGGTCGAATCAACGGCCGATCTCGGAGTGAAGGTCACGACCGATCCGGAAGAGATTCGGCACTTCCTCGGCCAACGTCGGAAACGTCCGGCGGTCGTGTTCGTGACGTATCAGTCGTCCGACCGCATCGCGGCCGCTCAGGCCGGCAAGACGAAACCATTCGATCTGGCGATCTGCGACGAAGCTCACCGACTGGCCGGGCACGCCGAGGGATTGTTCGCGACCGTGCTGGATGGCAAGAAGATCACGGCGTCCAAGCGGCTGTTCATGACTGCCACGCCGCGCTACTTCAAGGAGCACGTCAAGCGGCGCGCGGTGGAACTGGAATTTGAACTCGTCTCGATGGACGACGCGCACGTCTTCGGTCCCGAGTTCCACGTCCTCACCTTCCACGAAGCGATCAGCGCGAAACCGGAGCCGTTGCTGACCGATTATCAGGTCGTCGTGATCGGCGTCACCGACAGCGAAGCCAAAGCGTGGGCCGAGCGAGCGACGTTGGTCCGCACTGTCGAGGGCCTCAGCACCGACGCTTCCGCCGCGGTCCGCCGAAGGCGGAGCCGCACAGATCGGCTTGGCCAAGGCGATGCGGAAATACGATCTGCGGAAGCTCATCACGTTCCACTCGTCGGTGGCGAAGGCCGCGCGGTTCGTCGATGCCACACGGCGAGATTCCTTGCCGGGAGTGATCC
>JBJXEX010000121.1:0-31530 GCA_046156195.1 Planctomycetaceae bacterium
CAGAACGTGGGCTTGGACCTCCCGCGTTCTGGTCCGCCGCAGCGGACGGCGACAACAGGCGTTGTCGAATTAGCTGTGATTGGTCACGGGATCGAACTGCCCGGACAGACGAGTGACCGCTTCGGCGGGGTTCATGTTCATAAGCACTCGTCCGGCGGTGCTCCAACGGCCGGATTGAAAATGGAATACTGCGGCGGCATCGCGGACGGTGTCCACGGCGGCCAGTCCCTCCATGTCGCTCCCGGCGATCGCCTCGAAGCGAATGTGGACACCGACGAAGGCGGTCAGCAGGCCGGTGTCGCATGCGCGAGCGAACGTCACGTCACTCTGCCAATCGCCGTCGAGCCATTTCAATCCGCGTGGCTTGCCCGACGTGCGAGCCAAGTCAAAGAACTTGGCCTCCAACTGTTCGCGTTGCAGGCGGAACTGTTGCAGAGCCTGTTCGGTATCCGCATGGCGTCGAGCGGCTCGCCAGGGACCAAGAACCTTTCGTGTGATCCAAGCTCCCACCAAGAGTACAACCACAACAGCCAGCGTGAGTAAAACAATCTGTAAGGAAGACATATTCGGCTCCGGTGCGAAACTGCTCACGGGCATTTCGTCGTAGCCGCGCTCGCCAGAACGTGGGCCTGACGACAACCGGCCCACGCTCTGGCGAGCGTAGCTACATTGGAATGCGGTCGCATGGTAGGCGTGTGCCGTCACGCTTCCAAGGAGGTGGCTGGCCGCTCACTCGATTCAAACACGCGTCCTTCGGAGGGAAGCAAAACGTGGAACACCGATCCGCGAGGCTGAGCAGGCTCGTGCCACAATCGGCCTCCGTGACCTTCGATGATCGTTTTGCAGAGTGACAATCCCAGTCCCAGTCCCTCGACTTTCGTGGTTTCAAAGGCTTGGAAGAGTTTCAATCTCTGTGCCTCGGAAACTCCGCAGCCGCAATCTCTCACCGACAGACGCAACCAACCCGCGCGTTCGCTGCGCAATTCCACTTGCAAGCGTCGTTCGGCGATTGGCAGCTCTTCCATGGCTTCGAAGGCGTTGCGGATCAGGTCGATCAAGACCTGAGTGATTTCCGAGCGGTCGGCAAAAGCGTTGGGGCGAGTCTCATCGGCTTCGATGTGAATTGCGACCTCGGCCCAGCGCCGATCGAAGCGCGCGATGCGGGCCGCATCCACGAGCAGCGGAGCCAAGTCGATCCAGCGACGATCCATCTCGTGACGGCGAGCAAAGCCGATCATCTCGCTGATGGTACGATCGGCGTCCGCGGTCTCTTCGAGGACCATGACCAATGTCTCACGCAGTTCTTCGTGAAAGGTCGGTTGGCCGCGATCCAGGTCGTTGATCAACGACTGCGTCAAATTGCCGACGTTTCCGAGAGGATGCTTGACCCGGTGTGCGATGCCGGCCGCCAATTCGCCGAGCATGCGCAGTCGCCCCGCGTGAAACAGTTGCGCATTGAGTTGCCGTAATTCCGTTTCGGCTTGGCGTTGCTCGGTGATATCGACTGCACTGGCCAGCCAAGCGGATTGACCTTCCAGCAAGATCGGCGCGACGGTCAGGTCGATCCAACGTATCTCGCCAGACTTTTTTCGCAGTGCGACTTCGCGTCTCCAGCTCGAGCATTGGCCGCGCAGACAACTCTCGACGGAACGCCGCGCCTCCAATTGAAACTCGGGAGAGATCAGGTCCAGCAGATCGGAACGCAACAATTCAGTCGCGCTGTAGCCGCTGAGTTTCGTGAAAGCGGGATTTGCATACACGGCATGACCATCGCGTTGGATTGCTACCAGAGCGGGGATCGTCTCGGCGAGCGTGCGGAACTTCGCCTCGCTTTCACGCAACTGTTGTTCGGCGCGTCGCCGAGTCGTGACATCGCGAGCGATCATCAGATACGCCGCCTCGCCAAAGTAATCGACCACGGAGTACGTCACCGCCACGTCGATCATCGTGCCGTCCGCACGGCGATACTTCGCGTCAAATTCGCTGGTCTTGGGACTGAAGACCGACACGATCGAGCTGCGCATCGACAGCATCGGAATGCCGAGTTCAAACTGTGCCCGGCTCATCTGTCCGAGTTGTTCGCGCGAATAGCCCAGCAATTCGGGAAGCCGGTCGTTGAACTCTCGCAATGTTTCCCGGCTGCCCGCCACCACAAAGACCGCATCCGGAGAATTCTCGAACAGAATGCGGTAGCGCACCTCGGCCGTGCTGCGCTCCGGTTCTGCCGAGGGGCGTTCGCTGCGCCAATTTCGCGGCAGGAGTTTCCTCAGCACCCCAGCCCACCGAGGCAAGACCGGTGCGGCCGGCCCCCCATTCTGAGACTTCGTGAGACAGCGACTATTATCAACGCGACGGTGCATGACGGATTGAACCTCCAGATGCGTGCCACATGAGTCTATAAGCGCGGATATCTTAGTCTGATTCGTTCACCGCATGGCAGTCAGTGCCGAAGGGAAACGGCAAGGCGATTCCGAGAACTCTCGTTCCCAAGCGGAGCGTGGGAACGCCGCCTACGAGACAACACTTCAAACCGCCTTTGTGTCGTCGTTTCTTTGGGGTTGTTACGCTTCTCGCCTCCCCCTGTCACTCAACCTGTGGAGCAGCAAGATGCGATTGAATTGGCTCGCGATATTTTGGGCCGTGCTCGTTATTCACAACACGGCCTGCGCCGATGGCCCAGCGGACAACGATCCCGCGAAGGTGAAGCCCATCCCGCCGGCGGGAATTGAAGTGCCGGAAGGGGAACGCGATGACCTCGAAGACGGTCTCAAGAAGCTCAAAACCGCGATCGACGAACTCGCTCAGAAGAAGGACGCTCGCACGCAGGAGCTGCTGCCGGATGTGATGATCTATCACAAGGCGGTCAACGACGCGCTGACCTATCACGAGTTCTTCAAGCCGCAAGAAATCAACACGGCTAAGTCGCTGCTCAACGATGGGCAGACTCGCGCGGAACTCTTGAAACGGGGCGAAGCTCCCTGGACGACCGCGACCGGCATGATCCCGCGCGGCTATGTCTCGAAGATCGACGGCAGCGTGCAGCCCTATGGACTGATCGTGCCGGAGTCCTTCACGCCGACTGGCCCACATCGTTGGCGGTTGGACCTGTGGTTTCATGGACGAGGCGAAGTGCTCAGCGAGGTCAACTTTCTGGAGGACCGCCGCAAGAACAAAGGGCAGTTCACGCCGGCTGACACAATCGTGTTGCATCCCTACGGCCGCTACTGCAATGCGAACAAGCTGGCGGGCGAGATCGACACGCTCGAAGCGATTGAGTCGGTCAAGCGTCGCTACCGCATCGACGATGATCGCATCGCGGTGCGTGGGTTCTCGATGGGGGGAGCCGCCTGCTGGCAGTTCGCGGTGCATTACACCGACCGCTGGGCCGCCGCCGCTCCGGGAGCCGGTTTCTCGGAGACGCCCGACTTCTTGAAAGTCTTCCAAAACGAATCGCTCGAGCCAACTTGGTACGAGCAGAAGTTGTGGCACATGTATGACTGCACGGACTGGGCGGCGAATCTCGCGCAGCTTCCGACCGTCGCGTACAGCGGCGACAAAGATCGACAGAAACAAGCGGCCGACATAATGGCCGTCGCGCTCAAGGCCGAGGGGATTGACCTCACGCATCTCATCGGCCCGGACACCGCTCACGCTTATCACCCCGTGACGAAGCTCGAAGTCGATCGTCGCATCGACAGCATCATGGCACTCGGTCGCGAACGGACGCCGCTGTCGCTGCGGTTCACAACGTACTCGCTGCGCTACAACCGCATGCACTGGCTGACGGTCGATGGACTCGCCGAACATTGGGAGAAGGGGTCGGTGCGTGCGTCGATCCAAGCCAATCCGCTCAATGCCGAGTTCACCTTGGAGGTCGCCAACGTCACGGACCTGAGTCTGTCGATCCCCGCCGGACAAGTCCCGTTCGACGTGGATTTGCCAATCAAGATCACTGTGATCGACGGTCGCGGAAAGCCTCAGTCCGTCGCCGACGCCGAACCGGAGATCAAGATTCCCAAGGCCGGTTCGGATCGCTCTTGGAGCGTCTCGCTGCGCCGGCATGGCGAGACTTGGAAAATCCGTCAGCAGCCCCGCGACGACCTCCGCAAGCGACACGGCTTGCAAGGCCCGATCGACGATGCGTTCCTCGACTCGTTTGTCTTCGTCCGACCGACCGGCAAGTCCTCGCACGAGGCAATTGAGAAATGGACGCAGTCGGAACTCAGTCATGCGATCGTCCATTGGCGGCAGCAATTCCGAGGTCAAGCGCGAGTGAAGGACGATACCGCGATCACCGATGCCGACATCGCCAACAGCAACCTCGTCCTCTGGGGTGATCCGACGAGCAATGCGGTCTTGAAGAAGATCGCCGACAAGTTGCCGATTCGTTGGGGTGAGACCGAAGTCGTGGTTGGCGACCGCAAGTTCCCGGCCGAGCATCATGCCGCCATCGCGATCTATCCGAACCCGCTCAATCCGAATCGGTACGTCGTGCTCAACAGCAGCTTCACCTATCGCGAGTACGACTATCTCAACAACGCACGGCAAGTTCCGAAGCTGCCCGATTGGGCGATCGTCGATGTCCGCACGCCGCCGAACAGCCGCTTCCCCGGCAAGGTGGTCGATGCCGATTTCTTCGATGAACGCTGGCTGCTCAAGCCAGCTCGAAAGGAATGAAAATCTGAGCCGCAAGGCGCTAGCCGCGGGTTGATGAAGGCAAGGCGATCAGCCGGCCGAAAGCCGTGAGCCGATGGCCGACCCGCCGCGGCGGGTTATACCGTTTTTCTTGGAGGCAAAATGAGATTCTCGCTCGTATTCATTCTGAGTTTGGTTTCCGTCGCCAACGCAGACGACAAGGTTCTCAATTGGGTGAAGGTCACCGACAAAGCCGACTGGCAGCCGAGAGACTCTCAGGGCGAGGTCGTCTTCAAAGATCAGTTGTGGATCTTCGGCGGCTGGTTCGATTCGTTTCATGCTCCGCCGCGCGATGTGTGGAGTTCGCCCGATGGCAAGACGTGGACGCGGGTGACGGAGGATGCTCCGTGGAAGCACAGCGACTTGCCGATGACGCTGACGTTTCAAGACAAGATGTGGTTCATGGGAGGCTGGTACAACGGCCGCTTGCCGGGTCACTCGGCCAGCAACGAGGTCTGGTGGTCCACCGACGGAGCGAAGTGGGAACAAGCGACCGCGAGCGCCGGTTGGACTCCGCGGATCGCGGCGGCGGTCGTTGAGTTCAAAGGCCGGATGTGGATGCTCGGCGGGACTGAGAACTATTACTTCGGCGACGACAGCAGTTTGAAGAACGACGTCTGGTCCTCGGCCGACGGCAAGGAGTGGAAGCAGCACACCGCCAACGCCGGTTGGTCCCCGCGTGCGTATCACCAAGCAGCGGTACTCAACGGAAAGATGTATGTCTTCGGTGGCGGCAACTACGTCCCGAAATATCACGGAGTCAACGACGTCTGGTGCTCGGAAGATGGCGAGCATTGGACGCAGCTCACCGAACATGCTGGTTGGTCGCCGAGGCTCTGGTTTTCATCGGTCGTGTATCGCGATCACATCTGGGTGCTCGGCGGCTGGTCGAACAACCCGTCGAAGAATTGGGGTGACGTCTGGTATTCCCAAGACGGCAAGGATTGGAAGCAGCTCACGACCGAAGTGATTTGGAAAGAGCGGCACGAGCATTCGGCCTACGTCTTCCAAGACAAACTCTGGATCGCCGGCGGCCACGCGCAGCCGTTGAGCAGTGAGGTCTGGTCGCTGGAGATTCCGAAAGGCTGGCCGAAAGATTGAATTGTGCTGGCAAGAATGTTTGGCTTGCGGCGAATCAATCGTCCGTTTTGAAAATGAAATTGTGAGCCGCACGGCGCTAGCCGCGGGTGGATGGTGTGCTAGCCACGGGGCGATAAGAAGAACCCGCGGCTAGCGCCTTGCGGCTCACTGAACGAGAGGAGACCCCCATGAGCTTGACTGATGAGATCGAACGACTCCAACGCTTGCGTGATTCCGGCAGCTTGTCGGACGAAGAGTTTGCTCAAGCCAAAGCGGCCTTGCTGAACCAGAAGGAACCACGACCGATCATCGACCTCCCCGGCGATGCGGCCAAATGGTGGGCGATCGGACTGCACCTCTCGCAATTCGCGGGGTATGTCGTCCCGCTCGCGGGCTTTGTCGTGCCGATCGTGTTGTGGCAGATCGGCAAAGACCAATACCCGGAACTGAACGAGCACGGTCGCAATGTCACCAACTGGATCATCAGCGAATTCATCTATGCGATCATCTGTGTGATTCTGGCGTTTGTTGGAATCGGAGTTGTCATGTTGATCGTGCTGGGGATTCTGGGGGTCGTCTTTCCCATCATCGGAGCCGTGCGTGCCGCCGAAGGACGCAGTTGGAAGTATCCGATGACCATCGAGTTTCTCAGCCCCCCGTGATCGAAACCGTTCAAAAGCCGTCGAGATGTTTAACCCCAACGCCATCGGCGTGGGCGCGAGGGCCAAACGACTCGCGCGCACGCCGATGCGATCGTGGCGAATTCAATGGTGATCTCGCTGGTGTTGGCGCGAGGGCCAAACGACTCGCGCGCACGCCGATGGCGTTGCGGTTAAACATCTCACTCTGGCGACTGAAGCGACGAATTCAGCACGAGTACTCGCCACGGGCTGATCGCGGTGATTTGTTGAGCCTCGGCGATTGTCGGGACAAACAGCAGCACGTCGTCGCGACTGGCCGCCGACAAGTCCAAGTCTTGAGGCACTCGCCATTCTTCTTCCAACGACCAGTCGATGGTCTTCGCTCCACCGCGCGAGCGTGTCGTCTTCAATTGAAAGTATGGCCGGTCGGAATCGGCGAGCGTCGTCCACTGGTCATCGTCGCCGTAGATGACCGGCTTGGCTCCGCGTGATTGCAACCACTCGCGGCGAACACACAGTCCATAGGCTTCGTAATCCCAACGGATGCGATGTGGACGAAACGCTCGCCGCTGTGTGAGTTCATGCAGCGGACAGGCCGAGAAGCTCACGACGGCCGCATCGCCGCGAATGCCAGCGGCCGACGCGATCAGCCGGCGCTGTTGCACGATTCGCGACAACGTCGCGAATGCCGAGTGGTTGGTAGTCTCGCGCGACAGCAACAAATCATCGACGAAGTCCGCTTCCGATTGGCCCGGCCAAGGACCGTCTCGTCGCCGAGTCCAATGCACCAGATAGTCGCCGTCCGACCAAAGCATCTCGGTGATCGAGTCGCGCGATTCCAAGGTGTGGTGAGATGGCGATGATTCGAGTCCGCTGGAAACTTGCTCGGCGAACAGCCACCAACCGATCGCGCCGAGCGATTGCAGTTCGCCCGCGACTTCAGCGGGAACCAACGCTTCGCCGAGAGCCAGCCACACCGAAGCCGTTGGCCACGCGGAGTCGCTCAATCTGGCTCGCAAGAGTTGATGCAGATTCCCATTCGGTCGCACCTGCAACGCGAGCACTTGATCCGCCGCCGCAATCAGCACTCGGTCGCCGAGCGGCAAAGTAGCAGGCACATTCCATGTGCCGTCTGCAGCGTCTTGGCTGACGGCACATGGAATGTCCCTGCTACTTTCTGAAATTGTTGCCGTGCCGATGACCGGCGAAACGAACACCTCCGCACTGAGCGATGCCGACTCGTGGTGCCCGGCGCGAGATGTCACGTCCTCACGTCCGAGGCTGCTTCGCCAAAGCTGGCGGCGTAAGCGAGTGAGCCAATCGACCAACGTGCGTCGTTCATCGAGTTGCAGTCGCAACCGGCGTAAGCCAAACAGAATCGCCGCGCGTTCCAGAAACCGATCGACCGTCGTGCCGGACGCTGTCAGCAACACATCGCGATCGGGATCAATCTTCGCCGTCGCCGAGCGCAGCACCGCGAACCAATCCGGCCGCTGGTCGATCGCTCGCCCCAAGCGCGAGCTGACCCACGCGACCTTGCGTCCCTGCGGCACACCGCGTGGCCACCACATCAATCGCGGACCAAGCCAACAGTCCACTCGCGGATGATCATTTCCCGGCCAGCCAAGCGTCAGCCTTGCGCCACTCTGACAAGCCCAAGCCAAAAGCCGAGCTTGCTTGTCATCCGCGGCATCCAACAGCAACGGCAAAAGATCGCCACCACCATTTGGCCAACTCAATGACTCCGCCGAGACCTTTCGGCCAAGCCATCCAGAAGCAACGAATGCCTCCCCAAGTTCGATCATGCGTTGCCCCCATGATTTTGTGTTCCATGATTTTGCCATTTGGTCATGGCAAAATCATGGGTCACAAAATGATGAAGACATTACGCGATCGGCACACCGATGCCGTGCTTGGTCGGAGCTGTTTGATATTCCTCAAGGGCTTGGGGCAGCAGTGCTCGCAATGCGGAGGCTCGGCGTTCGTCGGACGGGTGCGTGGACGCGAACTCGGGCGGAGCTTGGCCGCTCTTGGCGGATGAAAATCGTTCCCAGAACTTGGGAGCTTCGCTGGGGTCGTAGCCGGCTTTGGCCAGAATGTGGATGCCCATTTCGTCCGCTTCAGACTCGTGCTTGCGGCTGTAGGGGAGGACGAAGCCGTATTTGGCTCCGGCGTTGTAGGCGGTCAGAAAGACTTGCTCTTTGTCGGGAGCTTGTCGCTTAACGACCGCTTGCAGGATCTTGCCGGCTCCTTCGACTTCCAGTTGTTGGCTCATCCGTTCGCCGCCGTGACGTGCGAGTGCGTGCGAGATTTCATGAGACATCACGACCGCGATGCCCCCCTCATTTTGACAGACCGGCAGGATGCCTTCGTAGAACGCGACCTTGCCACCCGGCAAACAGAAGGCGTTCTGTGTCTGATCTTCGATGACGACAAATTCCCAGTCAAAGTTCGTGCCGAGGTTCTGTCGTGCGGCCGCTTCGGCCAAGCGCTGGCCAACACGATCGACGACCTCTTTGTACTTGGCGTTCGTCGAGATCTTGTTTTTGGTTTTGACCTCTTCGTAGGCGGCGACTCCCAACTGCAACTCTTGCGACTCAGGGACGAGCAGCAGTTGGCGGCGCTGCGTGATCGGCGTCGTGCGACAGCCGAAGCAGGAGCAAAGTCCGATGCCGGCAGGAATCGTCCAATTGAGGAATTCGCGGCGGTCGAGTTGGCGATTGGTCATGCTCACATCCTTGTGAAATTTGTAGACGAGTTACTCCGTGACTCGAATGTTCTAGTCGCGGAGAGCCTGAGAAGAATTTGGAGCCGCGACCGTGAGGGAGCGGATGTTTTCAGGACTTACTACCGCTCCCTTACGGTCACGGCTCAAAACAAATCACAGCCTCGGAGTTTCCGGTCTACTTGGTCTTGGGTTGCTGCCCGTCGGCAGGTTGAACGGTCTTCGGGGCGGGCTTCTTCTTTTTTCCGAAGAGGCCGCCCAGGTCTTCAATCGTGTTCTCGACATCGCTGGCTTGGCGAATGCCGGGGGTCGGTTCGGTTTCAGGTTGCAGGCCAAATTTTTGTAGCTTGGCGTCCGGCTTCGGCAGAACATTGCCGAGTCCTTTCAAGTCGAGCGGTTTGTTCGGATCGATTGGCAGTGCGCCGATCCCTTTGATATCGAGCTTGCCGGGCAACTTCACTCCGAATGACTTCGCCAGCTCTTGAACATCGCTCTTGTTGAGATTCAGTTGGCCGGTCAGTTTTTCAAGTTGCTCGTCGTACAACTGCGTGAGCTTTTGGGAACGCTTCGCGGATTCTTGCTCGAAGCGGACGAGCAGTTCGCGTCGTCCCGCTTCCAGTTGCTTCGAGAAGGCCGTGTTCACTCCGTCGGAAAGCTCGTGGCCGAGGTTCGATCGCAGCTTGAATTGGGGCTTGAGTGCCGTCCCGGAAAGAGTCATCTGCGCGTCAATTTTGTGAATGCCACTGACAACATCTTGGATGACGGCCAGTACTCGTTCGTCGTTCTTGAATCGCTTCGTGCCGAGCTTGGCGGTGATCGATTCGAGAGCTTGCTGGTAGTCGATCCGTCCGGTGAGTTCGTCGCCGACCAACTTGAGGTCTGCGACGCAATTCGAGGCGCGGCTGGTCATCGCCAATTGGATGGACTCCGGCTTGCCGATGTCCCGTTCTTCGGGACGCGGCTCTTTGTACGACAGCAGCAGATGATGCTCCGGCACGTCCTTCGTGTAGTCGAGCACCGCCTTGAGTTGCACCGCCAATAGGTCAGGCTTTCCCGCCTGAGCCGATACGAGTTGAACTCCGTTCGCACTCGGAGCCGCTGGTGCGTTCGGGTCCGCTTGGAAAGGCTGTCCAACCGCGTCGAGGCGGACGATGACTGGCTTGCGGTGAATCTTCGGATCGGTGGTGATGCCGGAGATCGAACCTTTGAACGCCAGTTGTTCGCCGCTGAATTCCCCTTGGCCATCGACGTTGAGCAATCGGATCAACAACAGCGGCAGTTCGACTTTGCGAGGAAACAGAATCGTCTCGCCGCGGAATCGTTCGGGCTTTGGCTCGTCGGTCGCCAACTGGATTCGTTCGCGAATGAACTTGGCCCAGGCGATCGCGGTCTCCAGGCGGTTGGTCAATTCCGGGCCGAGCAACAACTCGGTGATTTCGCTCGGATCGAGTCGCAGCAGGTCGGCCTTCTCTTTGATCTTGGCGATGTCGTTCGACTTGGCCTCGTTGAGAGCCTGCAAATCGTCCTGAGCTTGCCGCATCGTGCGGGTGAGCTGTTGTTTGACCTGATCGAGTTCCTTCAGGAGCTGCTCAACATCCTGAGCGGCTCGGCCATAGCGTTCGATCTTTTCGAGTTCGTTGCCCCCTTTGACCTTCACCGACTTTCGTAGCTCGTCAATCCGCTGCTTGAGCGCGTTGAGTTCGTCTTCGTAGCGGCCGAACTCCTCCGGCCAGCGTTCCTCAAGTTCTTGGCCGAGGCGGACGGTCTCGAATTGATTCGGATCGAAGTCGAGCTTGGCTCGATCGACGAGTCCCGCCAACCAGTCTTTGCTGCGAACAAGCAACTCGTGTTTGATGTTCTCCAACAGCTTGGCGTTGGAGTCCTCGGACAGGTCCGTCTCCTCGCCGGGCAGCAGCCCGGAGTCGGCACGCTTGGTGCCCCATTGCAGGCCGCTGACGCTTGCCTCTTCGACGATGTAGTTTTTCTTGAGCAACGGCTGCAATTCGAGCTTCGCGTGGAGATCAGAGAACTCGACGAGGTTTGTTCCCGGATGCTTGCGGTCGGCGACTTGGACGTTCGCCGCTTTGAGCGTGGGAGCAAAGAATGTCGTGTCGAGTTGCGCGATCTCCACCTTGGCGCGAGCGGCTCGCTGTCCGGTGTAGACCATGCCGCGACGCAGCACCGGATCGAATCCGTAATGGAAAAACGCCCAGACGATGCCGATCAAAATCGCGCGCGGTAGCAGGTAGGTCCAACGCATGAGTTCATCCTTGAAGTCATTAGGTAGCCACGCTCGCCAAGAGCGTGTTGATTTTCTTGTTTAACCCCTACGCCAACGGCGTGGGCGGATCGAGGCGTAACGACTTACGTTCGCGCGCACGCCGATGGCGTGGCGGTTAAACAACTTTTTCAACACGCTCGCCAAGAGCGTGGGGGGCACCGTCGCCCGACTCTCCGAGTCTTTGAATTTTCGACTACACCAACTTGCCCGTCAGTTCGCCGCCCAAGAGCAGCGTGCCCAAGGGGAATTTTTGTGCCCAGGCGACCAGTCGGGGTGTCAGCAAGGCAAAGACCGGTAAGCTGAGAAAGTACAACGGCGCGAACGTGGCCAAGCCGATCGAGAAGCTGCCGAGCACGACGGTGTTATTGAAATCAGTCCACGGCACTAACGCCGTGTCGTACATCGTTTCCCAGAGAGGTCGGAGGCTCTCGCTCTTGAGCAAGAACTCACCGATGCGGTGCGAGACCGGGTCCAGCAAGATGCCGAACCACGAGGTCACGAAGACCGCCGCCAAGCCGACACCGAGGTTCACTCGCACCGAGCACATCAGCATCATCAGTCCGATCGCCAGCAGATTGCCTTTCGGGATCAGACCCACGAGCACTCCGAAGGCAAGGCCCATCGCCATTTGGCCCGGCGTGGCGTCCACGACCAAGGCTCGGAAAAACAAACGAAACGGCCTGAGCAAAAACATGCGCAGTCTCCGAAGGGAAAGTGATTGGAAGGGAATTCATCTCTCGCCAGGACGGCGAAAGGGGCTGATCAGAGAAGCTGGGAACGATCGAAGATCAGGACGATCCTCGGGAAGGGACAGGACGGTATCGAAGAATCGGCTGACGAGGCAACGGGAGTTGAGCCGAGTTTCGATTGCCAAGTGGCCATTGCTCACCAAGAACCTCGGAGCCGCGACCGTGAGGAAGCGGTCATCAGTCCGTCAGACAACCACTCCCTCACGGTCGCGGTTCCCAATCTTCACAGGCTCTCCGCGTCGGCCGCTTGATGTCGCGGTTCGACCAACCAGAGCGTGGCGATTCCCCCCAAGGCGATCAGGCCGCTGATGCCGATGAAGACTGGTTCAAAGCCTCGCCAGTCCACCAGCCAACCGACCAGCGGCGAGAGTAACAACGGTACCGCCAAGCAAGCGTGCAACGTCGCCACATACAACGGATGCCGAGCTGGCTCGGTCAGTTCCAGGGCGTAATTGGTCAACGTCTTGATCGTCACCGGCGTCAGGCCCAGAAAGAAAAATGTGATCCAGAATTGCTGCGGTCCCCAACCCTCAACGCCGCGCGTGAAGAACAACGCCAGCAGCGGAACGCTCGATGTCCCGAACACCTGCAATCGCAACGCCAGCCGGTTTCCAAACCGATCCGCCAGCTTGCCCGACACCCAGCTAAAGACCCCCACCGCCCCGTTCTGAGCGATCACCCACAGCATCAATTGATAGCCGATCTGATCGGGAGCGACGTTCTCTTGCCCCAACGCCTGAAAGTGTGGGAACAGCAACTGAATCGCGATGAATAACATCGCCACGATTCCCAGACGGCGAAAGTCCCGATCGTCACGGACCAGCCGGTACGAAGCGCCGAGTCCGCCCGTGGCGGCGGAGCTAGGGGCGTCATGGAGTAGTTCGTTGGTGGGATCGAAACCACTCCCTAACGGTCGCGGCTCAACAGCAGACGGTCGCACATCGGGCGGTTCCTTCACGAAGAGGCACATCACTCCCGCGACCAGAAATCCCAAGCCCGAAAATCCGAAGATGTAACCAAAGCCACGATCCGGCAAGCTCAACCAGTATTGCAGCAGGAACCACGCTCCGATGATGGAGGCCACCGCGCCGCCGATTCCCGATAGTCCCAACAGTTCGCCGCGCTTGTCCGCTCGGATCAGCTTGCCTTGCAGAGTTCCGAAGACTTGCTGATTCAAACCGTTCGACGCGAAGAAGGCCAAGTACAGCAGCAAGAACATCGGCGGCAACCAGGCTTGTCGCTTGTCGCTGGTCAGGATCCAAATCGCCGAGACCGCCAGCATCGACAAGCCCAAGCCGGCCGACGTTCCCAGCAGACTCCACTTCTTGACCCGCGTCGCCTGCAATCGCCGAGCAAAAAAGATTGGCGGCAAGCTCTGACCAAACCGATTGAGCACCGGCAAGCAACCGCGCAGCCAACCGGCTCCCGCGATGCTGTCCAAGAACGCCGGGATGATCACGCTCTCGGTCTTGAAGATCCACGCGAACCGCAGCAGCACCGAATACGCCGACAGCGCGAGCAAATTGTGAGGCTCCAGTTGCCGCACCTGCGTCTCGCGGTCGTCATTCGGCACAGCCACCGTTGCGGAGTCGTCGCGATCCATGCGAGCCAACCAGGAGGGTTCCGAGAGAATCCACGATCACCGGCGATCGGCGCGGTGATCCCTTGGCATGGTCCCTGACCTTTGACAAATTGCCAAGGGGAGTATCACTCTCCGCTTGGAACGAGTGGGAACATCGTTTAACGGCAAGCCGAAGGCGTCGGCGAAATAGATCAACGCCAATGCGAAGAGGTTGTGAAGTTCCCGTAGGCTAGGCGGCTCGCCTGCCCATTTCTTTCGAGAAAACAAACAGGCGAGCCGCCTGTTCTACGATTGATTCACAGCCTCGGAACGTAGGAACCAGATTGAAAGTTTCAACATCCACATGACACGACTTCCTCTACTGCTGGCGTTTCTCATCCTCACTCAGACCTCGCTGCGGGCCGCCGACAAACCGGTTCCGCCACTCAGGGCGTTGCTCATCACCGGCGGCTGTTGCCATGACTACGACGCTCAGAAGGAGATCATCGCCAAGGGGCTGCAACTCCGAGCCAACATCGACGTGACCGTCGTGCGGCAAGGGGAGTCCTCCACCACCGCGAAGATTCCGCTGTACGAAGCCAAGGAATGGAGCCAGGGCTTCGACGTCGTCATTCACGACGAGTGCTTTGCCGACGTCAAAGATCAGGCGTGGGTAGACAACATCTTGAAGCCGCATCGGGACGGATTGCCGGGAGTCGTGATTCACTGCGCGATGCACTGCTATCGCGACGGACGAGACGAGTGGTTCAAGTTCTGCGGCGTGACCTCGCGAATGCACGGGGCCGCTTATCCGCACGAGGTTCTCAACCGCGACGCGGCGCATCCCATCATGTCCGGCTGGGGAGCCGCTTGGGCCAATCCCGCCGGCGAGCTGTATTGGATCGAGAAAGTCTGGCCGACCGCTCATCCGCTGGCCTCCGCAAAGAACCGCGAACGAGGCACCGAGGAAGTCTGCGTCTGGACCAACGAGTACGGCGAGAAGAAGACTCGCGTCTTCGGCACGACGCTGGGACATCACAACGAGACGGTCAGCGATCCGAAGTTCCTCGACCTGCTGACGCGCGGCACGCTCTGGGCCTGCGGCAAGCTCGATGATCCCAGCTTTCGATCGAAACTCAAAAATCAAGAATTAGAAATCGAATACGTCCCGATCAACCTCGCCCTCAACAAACCGGCGACGGCGTCGAGCGAAGAGTCCTCGAAAAGCAACTTCGCTAAGCACGCGGTCGATGGGAAGAAAGCGACACGCTGGTGCGCGAACGGGGCGGAGCCAAACGAGTGGCTGCAAGTCGATCTCGAACGGCCGAAGAAGATCAACGGCATCGGTCTCCAATGGGAGAGCGAAGGAACGATCTATCGCTATCGCATCGAAGGCTCGGCGAATGGGACCGATTGGAAGTTGCTGGTCGATCAATCGAAGAACGAGGGCAAGCAGTACGACCACGAGTTCGTCGCGAGCAACATCCGGTTTGTAAAAGTGACTTATCTGGGATCGAACACGGGTGCCTGGGGCAGCTTGTGGGAGCTAAGCGTCTTCGGCGACGAGAAAATCAAAGTCGATCCCGTCGCCGCGAAGGCCGAGGCCGAACGGTCGAAGATTGCCGACCTACAAATCCCGGATGCCTTTGAGGCGACGTTGTTCGCCGCGCCTCCCGCCGTGAACTATCCGACCTTTGTCGCCGCAGCGCCTGATGGGACCGTGTATGTCTCGGTCGATAAGAACGGCTCGCTGGATCGGCAGCCGAAGCGCGGCTCGGTCGTGCGACTGCGAGACCTCGACGGCGATGGCCGAGCGGACGAATCGAAACTCTTCGTCGCCGATGTCGATTCGCCGCGCGGGTTGGTCTGGGATCACGATCGGCTCTACTTGATGCACCCGCCGCATCTCAGCGCGTTCATCGACAAGGACGGCGACGGCCACTCCGACGAGCAACAGATTCTCGTCAAGAACATCGCCTTCGGATTCAAAGATCGCCCGGCCGATCACACCTCGAACGGAGTCACGCTGGGCATCGACGGCTGGCTGTATCTGGCGATCGGTGACTTCGGATTCCTGGAAGCCGAAGGGACCGACGGTCGCAAGCTGCAACTGCGTGGCGGCGGAGTCGTCCGCGTCCGCCCCGATGGCACGGGTCTCGAACTGTATTCGCGGGGGACGCGGAACATTCTCGAAGTCGCGGTCGATCCGTTGCTCAACGGCTTCACGCGAGACAACACGAACGACGGCGGCGGCTGGGACATTCGGCTGCATCACTTCACCGGCCTCGAAGATCATGGCTACCCACGGCTCTATATGAACTTCAACGACGAGATCATTCAGCCACTGGCCGATTACGGCGGAGGCTCCGGCTGCGGAGCGATGTTTCTCGACGAACCGGGTTTTCCCAAGAGCTTCTCCCCTGCCCTCTTCACCGCCGACTGGGGCCGCAACATCGTCTTCCGGCATCAGCTCACGCCGCATGGTGCGACCTTCAAAGCCGATCAATCGCAGTTCCTGGGAGTCACTCGCGTCACCGATCTCGACGTGGACGCCAACAGCAACATCTATGTCGCAAGCTGGAAGGGAGCGACGTTTACCTACGTCGGTGAAGAGGTCGGGTATCTCGTGCGAGTCCGGCCGAAGGGATTTCGTGCTGAGCCGCTGCCGGATTTCGCGAAGGTCACGAATGCGGACCTCGTCGCGCTGCTGAAGTCGCCAAGTCATCGTCGTCGCCTCGAAGCACAACGGACGCTGCTGCGCCGAGCGGTTGACGATGCGACGGTTGAACAACTCAAAACAGTGATGTTCGACAAAGCGGTCCCGTTGCCATCGCGCGTCGCCGCACTGTTCACCTTGAAGCAGGCGAACCAGAGGGCGTCAGCCCCCGGACGCGTCGGCGATTCTGAAAGTCGTCCGGGGGCTAACGCCCTCCGGCTCACCGAGCGATCGGTCGTGATGTTGAGCGAAGCTCTCGCTGATAGCGCGCTCCGGCCCTATGCGATTCGCGCCGTCGCGGATCGTTGGGACGAACTCGATCCCAAGCTGTTGCCGATCATTCAATCGAGCGCCGTTGGCTCGTCCGATCCGCGCACTCGTTTGGAACTCGCGGTAGCCCTCGCGCGATTCGGGAAGTCCGATCAAGCTCAACCTCTCGTGAAGTGGCTCGCGGACGAAGACCCGGTCGTGCGTCACACCGCGATCCAGTCTTTGATTCATCTTCAGGCCGCTGAGCCGTGCTTCGCTCTGCTCGACCAAACGGATTCCGACGTGGCTCGCGCGGGTGCGATTCGAGCTCTCCAATCGATCCACCAATCACAAGTCGTCGAGGGCTTGATCGCGAGGCTCGGCAAAGAAGCGGATACCAACAAGCGGCGCGGGCTACTCGTCGCGCTGTGCCGCTTGCACTTCGTCGAGGGAACCTGGAAGGGCAACAGTTGGGGAACTCGGCCGGACACGCGAGGGCCGTACTTCCAGCCGGAAGCGTGGGCCGAGTCCGACAAGATCGCCGCCGTCTTGCAGAGCGAACTCGAAAGGTCCGACGCCGAGGCGGCCATGTTCCTCACGACTCAGTTGGCTCGGCATCGCGTCGAGCTGAAGGCTGGCCTGACGACGCTCATCGCCAGAGCGAAGACCGATGACAAATTTATCCCGGCCGTGCTGGCTCAGGTTTATCGCAGCGGGCAACTCCCGAACGAAGCGCTCGCGCTGGTGACGAGGATCGCCAGCGCTTCTGACTCCCCCTCCGATCTGCGGACGCAAGCCGCTGTCTCGCTGTTGAAGTCCGGGCCGACGACGGAAGAGTCTTGGAAAACGATCGTCACCGCGCTCGGCCATTTGCGTCAGAGAAATGCCGACAGCGAAGTGACGAACGCTTTCAAGGAACCGGCGACTTTGAACCGCCACGCGAAATCGGTGCTGTCGCTCGCGAAGGCCGATGACGCCTCGCTGTGGACCGATGGAGCACTGTTACTCTTGGCGGAGGATCGCAAGAAGCAACGCAAGACCGACATTCGTGACGCGGCCGAAGAGACGCTCGACGCGGTGTGGTCGAAACCAACTCGCCGAGTCCAACTGCTCGAAGCCGCGCTGTTGTTCAACGCTCGCACTCAAGATGACCTTGTGCTGCGCGGTCTCGAAGACAAAGACGCGGCGGTCGTGGCCATCGCGAAAAAACTCGCCGACGCTTGGAAGGTCACGAAGCTCAGCGGCTCAACCGGCCCGAAGATCGCCACGATGAAACCGGAAGAGGTCATCGCCGCCGTGCAAAAGTTGAAGGGTGATGCGGCGCGGGGCGAGGGACTCTTCCTCAAGCTGAACTGCAACAAATGTCACACCGTGAAGCCCGACGAGCCGATTCGTGGCCCGTACCTTCCCAACGTGGCCAAGACCTACAAACGCGAGCAGCTCACCGAGTCGATCGTGCTCCCCAGCAAGACGATCGCGCAGGGCTTCGTCACCAACCTGTTCGAGATGAGCGACGGCAAACAAATCATCGGCTTCGTCATCAGCGAAGCGGCCGACGTCGTGATCATCCGCAACCACGAAGGGAACGAACTGAAACTCCGAGTCGCCGACATCGAAGAACGAGCCAAGCAAACCCTCTCGATCATGCCCGATGGACTGGCGAAAGATCTGACCGTCGAAGACCTCGCCGCGCTGGTGACGTATCTCGAAACCTTGGCCGCGCGAGCCACCAAGTAGTCAGTGCGATTGATTCGGAGACTGTGATCGTGGAGCGGAGCAATGTCCCGGATGGTTTGTGTTTGGCTGCCGAACTGGCCTCTGCAACGCCTGCGGCATGAGCGGCCTGAACTGCGAGACCGACCGGTTGTATTGTCCACAAACATCGGGAACCGCGGGCCGCGCGTCGCGGCAGTCGAGGGGGACGGTCTCGTCGTCGGGATGCCATTGGCCGAAGCGGAAGCGCTGCTCGCCGGACAGACGGCGGCTCACATCGAACCGCATGATCCGGCCGCTGACCTCGCGGGACTGCGCGAACTGGCGCGAACGTGCAACAACTTCACGCCACTGTTCGGCATTGAGGAGGCGCAGTCGCCGGAGTGTCTGTTGCTCGATGTGATCGGTTGCGAACACCTGTTCGGCGGCGAGCAGAACTTGCTTGAAGCTCTCGTCCATGATTTCCAGAAGCGCGGCTTTCAAGTCCGAGTCGCTCTCGCGCCGACCATCGGAGCGGCTTGGGCGGCGGCACATGGACCGATGAAGCCGCATCAGCCACCGGTGCTCAGCGACGATGAACTCGAACAGAAACTCGCCGCGTTGCCGGTCACCGCGCTGCGATTGCCGGCCAAGATCATCGAGACGCTGCACGAGCTGGGCCTGCGTCACATCGGCCAGTTGCGAGCCTTGCCGCGCGAGACATTGCCGTCACGCTTCGGAAAGGAGTTGCTCAAGCGGCTCGACCAAGCCTTCGGCGATGCGTCCGAGTTGCTCGTGCCTGAGCAGTCACTCGAACCGCTCGCGGCGGTGTGGGTCACGGATGAGCCGCTGACCGATCGCGAGCAACTCAAATTCGTCAGCGGCCAATTGCTGGAGGAACTGCTCGGCCGGCTCAAGCCGCGGCGCGAAGGAGTGCGGCAACTATTCTGTCAGATCAAAGGAATCGCCGCGCGGCCGATCGAGTTGGTGCTGAATCTGGTCAGTCCCAGCGATCTCGCGAAGCACTTGTTGGAAATGCTCAGCCTGCAAATTGACCGAGCCGATCTGCCCGAAGGGATTTCGTTCGTGCGATTGGAGGCGACGAGCATCGCCTCACTCGTGACTCGGCAGCGGGACTTGTTCGGCATCGAGTCCGATAGCGACACGCATCGCGAAGTCAGCACGCTGCTGGACCGGCTGAGCAATCGGTTGGGAGCGACCGCGGTCGTCCGCGCGGTGCTGGTGCCGGACGCTCAACCCGAGTTGTCGGTCAGGCACGAGCCGTGTGTTTTGAGCGATTCACCGGCGAGCGGGGCGGCGTCAGCTCCCCGGTTTTCGGCGGCCAGCGCGACGACCGGGGAACGGACGCCGCCCCGCTCGCCAATTGGTTGGCAGGCTCGCCCGCTCCGTTTGTTCGCGCCACCGCAGCGGATCGAGGCGACGGCCGCCGGGCCGGAAGGGGCACCGATCCACTTCCGCTGGGACCGTCGCGAGTACCGCGTCCTCCGCAGTTGGGGACCAGAGCGAATCGAAACCGGCTGGTGGCGAGAGACACCCATCTGCCGCGACTACTTCCGCGTCGAGACGCAGACCGGTCAGCACTTCTGGCTGTTCCGCTGCTTCGACCAAGCCGCCTGGTTCCTACATGGAGCGTTCGATTGATGACCTCACGCCTCGGTGTCATACGGTTCCGGCCAGTACGGCCCGGTGGCTTCGCGAACTTCCACTCGACACGCTGGACCGTAATGCGGCAGATCAAACGGAGCGGAGATCGACTCGTCCGGCCAGAAGCCGCCGGGCTCGCGAGTCCAAGGTTTTGTCGGAGCGACGGCATCCGTCGTCGTTGGTTTCGACAACGCCACGATCGGCAGAGTCTGCCGCCACGTTTGGATCCCCGGCAGCAATGACAACCGGTGCGAATGGACTCGGGACATGTTCCATTTCCGCAAACACCTAGCTTGGATGTGCTCGGCAGGTCTGCGGCATCCAAGGAGGCTACTTGAACGCGGCTACGTTGGTGTCAGAAATCCAATTGAGCTCGCAGGCCGAAGATATCGGCGGTGCTATCACCGTGGACCCTGTTGTCCAGGAACGCGCGGACGTAGTTGAATTGGATCTTGCTGTAGTTGTTGATGTACCAGTTCAGACCAAGCGTCATGTCTTGCAATCGTCCGCCGGAGATGTCTTTGCTGTTGAGGTCGATGTACGAGTACCGCGCCGCGATTTCCCATCCGCCCCAGCCCCTCTCGGAATCGTCGCCGCGATCGTTGCCAAATGGACGCTTCACTTGGATGCGGTCGATGGCTCCTTGCTTGCGGTTGTACGGCCGATGCTCGCCGGTCAAGAAGTAGCCGACTTGAGCATACGCGCCGGGAAAGTAGAGGCTCTGCCCGTTCGTTCGCGTTCCGAACAGCCACATCGCTTCGGACTGCACGGAGAGCGGGCCGTTGACCCACAACAGCTCCGAACCGATGAGTTGATAATGCTCAATGCCTTGCGTGCCGGTATCGACGAAGAACGGAGTCCCGTTGAACGCCCCCGGAGCCGCGACCCCTGACGTGCCGGCCGGCGACGTGCCTGCTTGCTCACCGACGAAGTATTCGGGAATGGTGCGAAACCGCGCCAGCTCGTCTTTCGGAGCGACATAGTTGTACGCCGCTCCGACATGCAGATAGTTGGCTCCTTCACATTCCCACCACGGCAGTGCCGTGATGCGACCGACTCCGGCATAACCACCGCTGTCGGAGAGAGAGCCGCCAAACTGATCTTGTCCCGGCCGGTAGACCGAGGCGGCCCAAGTGATCCGCTCGTCCTCTGAGTAATTCCAGAAGCCGACGCCAATATGCCGGAACGGCACGAACGCCTGAAACAACACCGAGCGTTCGGCGAAGGTCGTGTAGCGAAAGCTCGACACCACCTCCAATGAGAACGGCTGCTTCCATTGACCGACTCGGACATTCCCCAGCACGGGGACTTTGGTGAACTCCATCCACACGTCGGTGAATGTCGGCCGGCCGAAGAACGCAAAGTCCATTTGCAAGAAGTAATTCATGTTCGGCAACACGGCACCATTGGCCGAAAGCCGTGCTCGGCGAAACGCCGCGCCGTCCCGAATGTTGCCGTTGCCGCTGGCTCCATCGAGATCGTTGATCGTCGCGATGTTATTCCCCGACTGATGAAACCAGGCGGAGTCCACTTGAAACGCGCCATGCACTTCGACCGACGGAAATTTGGGCTTCGACAGGCCGTCTTTCATCGCGTTGAACTCTTGCCGCAACATCTGGAGTTGCTGCTCCAACGGAATCTCGGCCGACGGTGCGGCGAACTCGTTGTTGACCGCGACCACGTCTGGCTGAGCGACATGTCCATCGCTCACTGGCTGACCGATCTCCGCGATTTGATAGCGGAGAGTCCTTGGCAACTCCGTTTGTCCGAACGCCGTCGCGGGAATCGCGGCCAGGATGATCGCCGCCCAAAACAGAGCAATGCGGCTCGGCAGATAACACGACAAACATGAAACGAACTCGCGCGGTGAGCCGGAGGGCGTTAGCCCCCGGACAAGCTCCCCGACGCGTGTGATTTTCCGAGAGCCAACGTCCTCCGGCTCAGCGGCATCGGTCAGGTTTGAGTGACCGTTCGCGTCGGCGTAGCGCATGGCCATACGACACCTCGAAAGGAAGGAATGAGCGACGACACGGCTGCGGATGATCGCCAAGTATCAAGACCGGCGAGAAAGGAGCGGGGTGGTAGGTGAGGCCGTTCAATCACGTCAACGCGAGTTCGTCCGTGTGACGCAGAAGTAATCTCGTCATCGCTCTCTGCCGATTTCGTGAAGTTTGCCGATCATTCAAGTTGTAACGGCAAGCTGCCGATCTCATCGGAAGTCGAACATAAGCTGACCGGACCACCGGAGGTTGACGGAGGGAGGGCCGCTTGCGGGACGTTTGAGAATGCTTCACCCCAACGGGGCGAAGCCGCAACCAATGTGGCTCGACGCTCCGCGTCGAGAATCGCGACGCGGAGCGTCACGCCACAATTCAACAATCTCACACATCACCGCGAACGGTATCGCTGGCTTTTCCGTAAGCCTCCATGATCGCTTTGGTAATAGGACCGAACGTCGCCGAGGAGGGCGTCATGGGTCAGGTCCGTGTGGGATGGATGGCCCTCGTCGCGTGGTTGTTGATGAATGTCACACCAACGCGCGGGCAGTCCGTTGACCCGCCCCGTCCCGCATCGGCTTCGGTCGCGATCCCTGAAGGTGGCGACGAGTTCGCGGTGGAGTTGCGGTCATTGCGCGAGACGGTCCAACGTCTTGAGAGCCGCGAGCAGCCGCGCGATCTGGACGCGATCCTCGGTCGGCTCGACAAGCTCGAAACGAAAGCCGCACCGCCGCGCGAAGATCCCAACAAGTGGACGATCAAGATGGGCGGGCATGTGCAGCTCGACTACATCAACTGGGCGAATGCCGATCCCGCCATCACCGGCCCGGATGCCGCTCCCAGCACGAAGGACTATTTTGAGTTCCGCCGACTGCGACTCACGGCCGAGGGCAAAGGATATGGCAACCTCGATTTTCGTTTGCAGTTCACGCTCGAACCGGAGACCGTCGGCGAAAGCAGCGGGGCCGCGACCAGTCCCGACGTGAAGGACGCCTATCTGTCGATCAACGACATTCCGTGGCTCGGACGTTTTCGCATCGGCAATTTCTTCGTGCCGTTCAGCCTGGAGCAAGTCACGAACGACACGTTCAACGTCTTCCTGGAACGATCCATTCCGACTCAGGGAGTCCTCACCGTCGATCGCGAAGTGGGCGTGGCGTTCTACAACGCGACGGAAGAGATGAACTTCACTTGGAGCTACGGCGCATTCTTCGACAGCATCAGCGACACGATCAAAGAGCGGATCGACGACAATCAAGGCTACCGGCTCAGCGGCCGAATCACTTGGTTGCCGTACTACGACGAGCCGTCCAACGGTCGCTATCTCGTCCACTTGGGGGCGGGAGTGCTCTACACCGACGACCAAGACAATAAGGTTCGCGTTCGTGCTCGGCCGCAGGTCCATGAAGGTCCGCGATTGATCGACAGCGGTCTGCTCGACGCCACCAGCTTCACGACCGGCAATGTAGAACTGGCGGTGGTGTGTGGAGCCGTCACCGTTCAAAGCGAGGCGTTTCTCTCACAAGTGAATTTGTCGTCGAACAACCCCGCCACGGTCGGCGGGGCTTACGCCCATGCGAGCTACTTCCTGACCGGCGAGCATCGCACCTACGAACGCTTCGGCCAGCACGGCGCGCAGTTCGGCCGCAATGTTCCGAACTCGAATTTCCGCCTGGATGGCGGCGGTGTTGGTTGGGGAGCCTGGGAAGCGAAGGCGCGTTGGTCGTACTTGAACCTCAAGGATGTCAGCCAGGGCGAGTACAACGACTTCACTTTCGGGATGAACTGGTACTGGTCGGATCGCACGCGAGTCATGTTCGATTGGATTCACCCGGTGACGAGTTCGCAGACCACGTTCGGAAAGACGAACTCCGACCTGCTGGCGATGCGGTTCGACTTCAACTGGTAAGGACCGAGTTCGCCATCGAGTGTGGTTCGACGCTCCGCGTCGAAAGTCTCGACGCGGAGCGTCGAGACACACTCAGAACTCGCCGACGACTTCACGGCCATTGCGGCTGCCGAGGGCTTGCCAGGTGGCGAGGTTGATGCTGTCGCTGATGAACTGCACATGGCCGTCGACAAACAGAACATGGACGCCTCCGGCGTGCTGGCTGCGTGCGGCAACATTCAACGAGAGTCGGTCCCACCAGAAGTTTGTGCGGATGCTGTGCGGCAGCCCGCCGCGGCAATCGACATCGCGGTCGTTCGGAGTCCTCAGGTGGTTGTACATCGAATGCCCCGGAGCACCGTAGAGCCAGCGACTGCCGCGCGTCTGTTGCAGCAACAGGCCGGCTCCGTGGCATTGCGTCGCGTAGTTCGTCAACTCGGGACCGTTGGTCGCGTTGTCGTTGCCTTGCGTGAGCACGAAGCCATTCGTCTGCGACACTCCGTCCCAAACCGTCGGGCCGCCGGGATTGGACTTAACCGTTTCGCTGATGCAAACCGTTTGACTGCTGCCGTCGCGGACGTCCTGAAAGCGCGTGCTGGAGTTCTCGTAAAACACTCCCGTGACGGGAACTCCGCCGGGATTGCGCGGGGACACGGGAAACGTCGTGCCGGTACACAGCGGATAGTTGTGGACGGCACTGTTGACGACGTTTCCGCCGACGCTGTTCGATTGCAGGATCGCGAACGAGTCGGTCGGGCAAAGAAAGAAATTGATCGTCTGGCCGAGGGCCGTTCCGTTGGCGGCGGAGTCGTCGGGATTAGCATTGAAATTGACTTGGCGATACAGCGGCGTCGCATCGAGATACGGCAGCAGGTGCGCATACGCGGAGAAGCAGCGTCCCTGACCGTCCACAGAACTCCGAATTCGTCCGGGGGGCAGCGTGCGGCAGACTTCATGGTAATTGTTGAGCGCCAGTCCGAACTGCTTCAGATTATTCCGGCACTGACTGCGCCGAGCCGCCTCGCGAGCCTGCTGAACGGCCGGCAACAGCAACGCGATCAAGAGGGCGATGATCGCGATCACCACAAGCAATTCAATCAACGTAAAACCGCGCGGCGAGGCTGGCATCGGTGTTGTCTCAGGGCGTGCAATCACGAAAGTTCGACCGTGGACCATCAGGACCGTGGACCATCAGATTGGATCAACGAGAGGATAAATGCAAATGACGGACTTGGCTGAAGGATCGCCCCCCACCGAACAACCGGCTGTCGGCCCGACGTATTCACTGTGGCAAATCACCGCGTATGCCTTGCGACTGGGGACGCTCGGATTCGGTGGTCCGGTTGCCTTGGTGGGCTACATGCACCGCGATTTGGTCGAGCAGCGGAAGTGGATTTCCGAAGCGGACTACAAGGAAGGTCTGACGCTGGCTCAATTGATGCCGGGCCCGTTGGCCGCGCAGCTCGCGATCTATCTGGGTTATGTGCATTACGGAGTGCTCGGCGCGACGCTGGTCGGGGTCGGCTTCGTGCTGCCGTCGTTCTTGATGGTCGTGGCGCTGGGCTGGGCCTATGTGGAATACGAGGGGCTGTCGTGGATGCAGTCCGTCTTCTACGGAGTGGGCGCGAGCGTCATCGCGATCATCCTGGTCAGCGCGTACAAGCTGACTCAGAAGACGATCGGAAAAGACAAGCTGTTGTGGGCGATTTATCTCGTCAGCGGCCTCGTCACCGTCGTCACCGAGTCCGAATGGATTGCGATGTTCCTGGCCGCGGGGGCACTGACGTGGTTCGTCAGAAGACCGCGACTTCCGCGTCCCGAAAAGACGGCCGATCATTCGCCGCGAAACTCACCCGGATCGACGACCGCTCGAATACTGCTTTCGCCGCTCGCGATGGTTGCGGTGGCCACGAATGAAACGCTGCTGAAGATCGCTCTGTTCTTTACGAAGGCGGGAGCGTTCGTGTTCGGCAGTGGCTTGGCCATCGTGCCGTTTCTCTACAGCGGTGTCGTGAAGGAATATGAATGGCTCACCGAGCAACAGTTCCTCGACGCGGTGGCCGTGGCGATGATCACTCCCGGCCCGGTGGTCATCACGGTGGGCTTCATCGGCTACATCGTGGGAGCGAAGGAGGGAGGAACTGTCGGCGGCTTCGAGGCAGCGACGGTGGCCGCGCTGGCCACGTTCTTGCCGTGTTATCTACTGACGATCATTCCGGCTCCGTACTTCAAGAAGCATGGCAAGCGGCCGGGCATCGTGGCCTTTGTCGATGGCGTGACGGCCGCCGCGGTGGGGGCGATCGCCGGAGCCGTTTTGGTGCTTGGTCGCCGCACGATCTTCGTGCAGGGTTGGTCGCCAGAGATTCCCAAAGTCGTGATCCTGCTGGTCACACTCGGCCTGCTGTTGAAGTTCAAGAAGCTGCCGGAGCCGGTGATCATCCTGGGAGCGGCCATCGTAGGGTGGTGCGTGTTTCCGTGGGTTCGCGGTTGACTGACTCTCTCGTTCCCACGCGGAGCGTGGGAACGAGAGAGCACTCGAAAACAAGACTTTCACCGATTGCACAACGGCGAGACTTTCCGAGAAGTGGGTTTTCATCGTAGCCTGACTCTCCGAGTCGGGAATCTTGCGAGAAAACTCCCGACTCGGAGAGTCAGGCTACGGTGAAAAATCACTTCTCGGACAAACTCTGAGACGGAGAACGACAATGGCTTCGGAACTGGCAGTCGGGATCGATTTGGGAACGACCTTCTCCGCGGTCGCTTATTTGGATGCCGATGGCCGGCCGGTCACGGTGCGAAACGCGGAGGGAGATTTGATCACTCCCAGCGTCGTGTTTTTGGACAAGGCCGGGATCGTGGTGGGGAAGGAGGCGGTCAACGCGGCGTCGTTTGAACCGCAGCGCGTCGCGCGGTTCATGAAGCGAGACATGGGTGAGTCTGTCTTCAGTAAGACGATGCGGGGCGAGCAACTGCCGCCGGAATTGTTGCAAGCGGCGGTGCTCCGCAAGCTGCGACAAGATGCCGAACTGCAACTCGGTCCGATTCGAAAAGCGGTCGTCACCGTCCCGGCCTTCTTCAACGAACCGTGCCGCAAGGCCACGATGGATGCCGGCCGACTCGCGGGGATCGAGGTGCTCGACATCATCAACGAGCCGACGGCCGCCGCGATTTGTTATGGCATTCAACAAGGCTTCCTCAATCGCGAGGGAGCGTCAGCGGAACGTGAAGTCGTGTTGATTTACGATCTGGGGGGCGGCACGTTCGACGTGACTTTGATGGAGATCGCCGGCACCAAGTATCGTGCGCTGGCCACTGGCGGTGACGTGTATCTGGGTGGAGCTGACTGGGATCAGCGATTGGTCGATTACCTCGCGGAGGAATTTCAGAAGCAGTGCGGCAGCGATCCGCGGCAGGATCCCGCCAGTGCCGAGGCTCTGTTGCAGCGGGCCATCGAGACGAAGCATGCGCTGTCGGCTCGCGAAGAGATGTCGGTGTTTGTCAGCCAGGACAGTCGGCGAGCGAGGATCTCGGTGACGCGCGCGAAGTTCGAGGAGCTGACGGCCGACCTGCTCGATCGCACGTTGCTGACCGTTCGCAAAGTGATCCGCGATGCCGAGACCGCACTTTCTCGCAATGACGGCGCGGCGGGCGTGACCGATCTCAACGTGACGCGACTGCTGTTGGTCGGTGGCTCGACCCGCATGCCCGCCGTCACGCGGATGCTGCAATCCGAAATGGAACTGGTCCCCGATCGTTCGTTGTCGCCGGACGAAGCGGTCGCTCACGGAGCGGCCGTGTATGCCGGATTGCTGCTGAAGCAAGGGGCGGTGCGGCTCAAAGGGATCTCGTTGACCAACGTCAGCTCGCACGACTTGGGAGTGCTGGGGGTCGAAAAAGAGACGGGGCGTCCTCGCCGCCGCGTGATGATCCGAGCGAACTCCCCGTTACCGATCGCCGCCACGAAAGTCTTTCCGCTCAGTCGCGACGGACAAACCAGCGTGCGGATCGACGTGATCGAAGGGGGGGACGATACCGGCAATAACTCGACCGCGATTGGCCGTTGCACGGTTCAAGGATTGCCGACGGGACTCGCCGCCCAGACACCGGTCGCCGTGACGTTTGAGTACGCTCGCAATGGCCGGCTGACCGTGAACGCCAAGCTGCCAACCATCGGCCGCGATGCGAACCTCGTCATCGAACGTGCCGCTGGATTGACCGATGAGGATCTCGATCGCTGGCAGCGCCGTTTGGAAGAAGGCTTAACGGATGCCTCCGTCCCAGTAGTCGCCGCCTCGAAGCCCGCCGCGCCGGTTGCCGCTGCCCCGAAGCCCGCCGCGCCGGTTGCTGCCGCCTCGAAGCCCGCAGCGCCGGTTGCTGCCGCCTCGAAGCCCGCCGCGCCGGTTGCCGCCGCCCCGAAGCCCGCCGCCCCGATTGCTGCCGCCCCGAAGTCTGCTGTCCCGAAGGCTGCCGCCCCGATCACGGTCGCTGCTCCCGTCGTGCAACCGGTCTCGACTCCTGTTGCCAAACCGAGCATCGCGCCCGCCATCGCGGCCTTCGTTGCACCGGTGGCCGCCAGTCCCGAAATGAACTGGGCCGAAGCGATCGCCACTCCAGCGTCGGCCGCGCCTCCCGCTGCCGCAGTCTCCGACAATCCGTTCGATTTCTTCGATGAGGCTCCCGCCGTCGAGACCTCGGAGGCACCGAGCGAAGTCCCCGATACACCAGTCGCGGAAGACTCGGCCGCCGTGGTCGCGGACGACGACGATGAGTCACTGCCCTTCGGCATGCCGACGGAGTCTGCGGGCGAAGCGTCGGAAGATGATCCCGATGACTTGAGCGCCGGGTTTGAGAAGCTGTTCGGATAGAGCCGCAAAGTAGCAGGCACATTCCATGTGCCGTCCGCAAGTCGTGTGGCAACGGCACATCGAATGTGCCTGCTACTTTGCCGTTACCTCTTCTTCTTGCTGTTCCCTTTGTTGCCTCCGCTGCTGGCGGCCAGCTTTTTCAACATTTGTTCCTGATTGGCCAAGCCAGACTTTTGTTGAGCCAGTGCCTGGATGCCCGACTGAATTCCGGCGGCCGAGCGATTGGCTTCCGCCAATTTTTGATCGGCCTCCTTCAAGGCCGCGTTGGTCCGCACGAAGCCGACTTTCGCGGAGGCGACTTTGGGATCGTTCTCCTCGCGCATGTGAGCCTGCTTGGCCGCTTTGCCGACCTCGGCCTCGGCATCCTTCAACTTGCGAGCCAACTCCTTCGCGTCCGAACGATCGGCCAGCACCACATCCTCAATGGTGCGGATTGCCTGAGCGGACTCTGAAACCTTCTGAGCCAGTTGCTTGCGCATCTCGTCGGTCACTTCGGACGAGCGGCTCAACCGCTGGTTCTCTTGGGCCTCGGCATGGACTTGAATGGCTCGGCGATAGTCCTCCCGTTCTTGCAGCGATTGCACCACTTGTTTTCGCAGGTCCGCCATTTCTTTCTGGAGTTCCACGGCCTTCGCGCGAGCCGTGTTCCACGCCGGGTCTTGTTTGGCGTTCTGAGCCGCGAACTTCTTGGCTTGAGACAATTCGCGCAGTTGCTGTTGGTGTTGCAGTTCGACCGTGTGATGCTCCTGCTGAGCTTTGTCCAACCGCTTTCTTGCCTCGCCGAACGCCTTTTGACGCTCCTGGATTTCCTTGTCGATCTGTTCGATGTGCTTGTGGATTTGATCGGGATTCGGCATTCCCGCACCGACCTTCACGCCAGCCCCCTTGGTCCCCTTCTTCGAGCTTCCTTTCTTTTGAGCCTCCGCCGAGCCGACCAACAATCCGAGCACCAGAGCCACAAACAGCGAACGCCACAACCAATCGCGAACAGACATGATGGAACCTCTGCCCATTGGGCTTTCGCATTGTGAGCCGATGGCGCTAGCCACGGGCCTCAGTAGGTGACGTGTGACGGCGAGTCGCCCGACGCTAGCGCGTTCGGCTCATTCATGTCTGTTTCCACCAAACCTGCTTCACACGGATGACTCTCGCGAGGTCAGTTTCTATCCTGTTTTTTTCTCAAGACCAAGGGACGAGTTCTTAGCAGGCTGCACCATGAGTTCCGACTTCGATCCGTATTACCTCTGGTTGGGCATCCCTCCTCACGAGCAGCCACCGAATCATTATCGGCTGCTGGGGATCGCACTGTTCGAGTCGAATAGCTCGGTGATCGACTCGGCAGCGAGCCGGCAATCGACCTATCTGCACTCGGTGGCCGCCGGTCCGCAGCGACAGGCATCCCAGAAACTGCTCACCGAAATCGCGGCGGCTCGCAGAACATTGCTCAACGCCGAGTCCAAGCAAGCCTACGACACCGACCTGAAAATGCGTCTCCAACCGGCGGTCCCTCTTCCGGTCGCGAGAGCAGTGGGAGTTCCAGTCGCAGTTCCCATTTCGGCTCCGGTTGCCGCTCCGGTTGCCGCTCCGGTTGCCGCTCCAGTTGCCGCTCCAGTTGCCGCTCCAGTTGCCGCTCCAGTTGCCGCTCCAGTTGCCGCTCCAGTTGCTGCTCCAGTTGCCGCTCCGATCGCTGCTCCAGTTGCCGCTCCGATCGCTGCTCCAGTTGCCGCTCCGATCGCTGCTCCGGTTGCTGCTCCGGTTGAGGTTCCGTTCGAGCTGAATATCGCGACCACCGAATCTGAACCGCTCGCCGACTTATTCGGTGGCATGGACGACGAGCCGAACCGAGAACCTCAACCGTCCGCTCTAGCCTCACAGACCATTGCTCCCGCTGCTGAGTTGAAGTCACCCGTCAGTCCCACCGCGGCTCGACTTTCCAAAATGCAGATTGGAATCGCAGGTGTCGTCGCGGGATTGATCGTCTTGATTCTGGCCTTCGTATTTCGGCCAAGTGGTGACAACGACGACGACGAGACGGCCGAGCGTCCGCAGAAGAACTCGACAACTAAGAAATCGAAAACGTCAACGGCGGCCGCCAAGGCCAAGTCCGCCGAGCCTGTGACTCCTGACCCGCTGCCGACCGGCAAGCGGCAAGTCCGATACATTCGGATCGAGTTGCCTGGCAAAGGGGTCTTGGGACTGGCCGAAGTCGAAACGATCTATGACGGCCGCAACGTCGCGGCCTACGGAGCGGTCGCCGAGCAATCGACCACGGAGGGAGGTGCGGCCGCGGCGCTCGCCGTCGATGGCAAGACCTCCGGCAAGTCCAGCGACAAAACTCACTCGCAAACCAAAGACACCGACAAGCCGTGGTGGCATCTCGATCTGGGAGGAGCCTATCCGCTCGAAACCATCGTGATTCACAATCGCACGGACCCCGGCATGGGGGAGAAAATGGCCGGCTTCACGCTCATCTTGATGGATAAGTTCAGCCGCCGAATTGTCGAGGTGAGAGATTTGCCCGCTCCCAATCCGCGATCCGAGTTCGCCGTGAACTCATTGACCTCATCCCCCCCGGCGGCGGCAGGTCCCGAACCCACGAAACCGAAACCGACCGAGGCCAAGAAGCCAGAGAAAAAACCGGCTCCCAAGGCCAAGTAGCACAACTGCGCACTTTCGTAGCCGCGTTCGCCAGAACGCGGGGTGCCCATGCCCGCGTTCTGGCGAAC
>JBJXEX010000416.1:0-63749 GCA_046156195.1 Planctomycetaceae bacterium
GGCCTCCCTCGCTGACGCTTCGGGTTACATTGTCTGCGAGGCACTGAAATGTGCGCATGCCGACAAGAATTCGCGAACTAGTAGTACGATCGGCTGGAGCGCTCGCCCTCGCTGACGCTTCGGGTTACTTTTGGGGAGCGACGTTACGAACTCAAGCAACAACGAGGCACATTATGGCGGCGACTCGAAAAGTCATCATCACCTGCGCGGTGACGGGAGCGATTCACACACCGACGATGTCACCGCACCTGCCGATTACTCCCGATCAAATCGCCGCGAGCGCCGTCGAGGCCGCTCATGCCGGCGCGGCGATTCTGCACCTGCATGCTCGCGATCCGCTGTCCGGCCTCCCGACGCCCAAGGCCGAGGTCTTTTTGCAATTCCTGCCGCAGATCAAAGCGCAGACCGATGCGATCATCAACATCACCACCGGCGGCGGACACAACATGACGGTCGAGCAACGGCTCGACGCGCCGCTGCGGCTCCAACCGGAGATGTGCTCGTGCAACATGGGCTCGATGAATTTTGGCCTGTATCCCGCGCTCGACCGATTCTCGAACTGGCAGCACGACTGGGAGCCGCAGTACCTCGAACGAACTCGCGACTACATCTTCAAGAACACGTTCGCCGACATCGAAACGATTCTGGCAAGGCTCGGCGACGGCTGCGGCACACGGTTCGAGTTTGAATGCTACGACGTCGGCCATCTCTACAACCTGGCTCACTTTGTTGACCGAGGCTTAGCGAAACCGCCGTTCTTCGTGCAGACGATCTTCGGCATCCTGGGAGGCATCGGCTGCGATGCCGAGAACCTGCTGCACATGCGACGCATCGCCGACAAGCTGTTTGGCAGCGATTACGTCTGGTCGATCCTGGCGGCGGGCAAGCATCAAACCAACCTGGTCACCACCGGCGCGATCATGGGAGGCAACGTCCGCGTCGGACTCGAAGACAATCTCTATCTCAGCAAAGGCGAGCTGGCGAAGTCGAACGCCGACCAAGTCCGCAAGATACGACACCTGCTCGAAGAGTTGTCGCTGGAGATCGCGACGCCAACCGATGTCCGACAGATGCTGGCCTTGAAGGGCGCGAATCGAGTCGCGTTTTGAGAAGCTGTCCGATTAAGTCGGAAGCCCGACAGTCCGAGGCTGTGAAGCCGTTGACGCGCAGGCGAGCAGGATCATTCCACTTCATGCACGTCGTGCATCACGCCGCGTGGCACGCAGACCACCAGCACGGTCAGATCGCCGACGGCCTTGTGCTTGATTCCGCGCGGGACATAGACGACCACGCCCTTGTGCAACTCGATCTCGGTGCCGTCGAGCGTCATCGTCCCTTGGCCGTCGATGACGTAATAGAACTCGTCGGTGCGAGCGTGATAGTGCAGCTTGGCATCATGAATCTGAACCTGATGCACCTCGCCGGCCGCGCCGTCTTTCTCTTCGATGAGGCAACGAATCTCGCCACAGGTTTCGGACCACGGGGTGACTTCGGCGGGGTCGCGACGCAGGAAGGGAGAATGTTGGGGCATGGGAATCACCTTCGATGCTGGGGTAAGCAACTCAATCAAGTTTCCTGACACTCATCAATCAATGACCTCTCGTCCGACGTCCGGCTCGAAGTGCATCTCACCGTGCAGTTGCCTCGGCCGGCAATTCTTGAGCAATTCAGACAGCCGATACTTGCGACGCTTTGCCGGCTTGACCAGCAATGCGCCGTCGCTGACCGACAGATCCACTTCTGTGCCAGAGGTCACGGAAAGTTGATTGGCCAATGCGGCGGGGATGCGAACGGCCAAGCTGTTTCCCCAAGTTTGGATGCTGGGCATAACGAACTCCTGAAATTCCGAGGCTTTGAAGTCGCGCGGCTTTGACGCGGCCGTCACTCCAATTTCCCTTTGTGTTTCCACAACCGCTCCTTGAGCTGCGGGAACAACTCCAACGCGTTGTCGCGCATGATTTGTTTGCCGATCCGATTTGCGTGTTCTTCCACCAAATCGCCGCGATCGACTTTCTCGGCGAGCACCTCGGCAATGCAGCGGCGAGTCAGTTCGGTCGAGCCGTAAATCCCTTCGCCGTGGTTGCAGTCGCCGCCCCAGAGGATGCGGGTCGAGGGCATTTGCTCCAGCCATTCGTGATAGGCCCGTTTGCCCATTGAATAGCTGAGGCTCGGCAGCCAGACGCTGTCGATCCAGACGTGGTGCCAATGCCGCAGCAGGATCGCGCCGGTCTCTCCGACCCACGGGTAGCCGCCGTGGAACAGGATGAATTTCGTTTTCAGATTCGCCTCGATCAGATCGACCAGCAGGATCGGGTTCGAGCTTTGAATGCGGCCGTGCCCCGTGTGGATTTGGAACGGCAGTTCGTATTGCGCACTCAGTTCACACATCCGCCAGAAGACGAAATCCTCGAAGTCTTTGATCTGTTCGGGAGTCAGTGCCGTGCGTCGTTTGCCGAACGCGGCCTCGGCTCGTTCTTTCGTCACGCGGTCGAACTTGAGCGTCCGCTGATACGCGAGCGTCGATTTCAGACAGACGGCTCCTTTGTCTTTCGCTTCGAGGAACAGCCGGTCGAGCACCTTCAAGAAATCATCCACCGAGTTCAGCGGCAGGCCATGCTTGGTCGCGAAGTCATACGGGCTGTCGAACGGGTTGTCGTACTCCGACGCATGAAACCCTCTCACCAGCGAGGTCACGTTGAAGACCAGCACTTCATACGGATAGGTCGTCTGAAACGAGAACCTCGCCCAGTACGGATCGTTGAACATCAACTCGATGTTGGCTCGCTCGGTGACGACGTGGTTCAGCCATTTCTGGTCGCGGTAGTTGTCGAAGATCTTGCGATCGAGTTCCTTCGCTTGGGCATCGGTCACGCGATCCCAATCGACGCCGTACAAGTCTTGCAGCGCGATCTGCGTGTAGCGATAGAAGCTGGTGGCTCGCGAGTTATCCCAATCGTCCTTGGCGTCTTTCCACCAGTCGTCGAACTCCATCTTCGGCTGCCAGGGAGTCAGCCGGCCGACCTGCGTCCAATAGCTGTTGCCCCAAATGCTCGAAAGATTCATCCCCTTGCCGAGCTTCGTCTCGCGATACCCCGGCAGCCGCTCGAACGGCCACAGATGATCGTGAGTGTCGATCGCCGGCACGGCGTCAATCTTCGTTTTGATCCGCTGGTAGGTCTCGGTCTGCCGAGTGGCTTGAGCCGACGCCGAGGAAGCGACCAGTCCACTCACGACGATCACCGCTAACGCCAAGAGATGCCGACGCATGACAACCACCTTTCTGAAATCTACGGAAGGAATGACCGCATCCTACGGAAACCGGCGAACGACGTCAGTCATGCCGACTGAGAGTCCCTCAGAAAGCATCGCGTTCGTTTTTCATTCCTTTGACCAGATTCCTTTGATCGTTCCAGCTCTTGAGGAGGCTCATCAGAGGGATGGTTATCAGAGGAATCTGGTCAAAGGAATAATTCCAATCCGATAGGGGATGTCCTTCTCGTAAAAAAACAGACGAAATCTTGATGGTTGGCCGAACCGAAGTAACTTCGCGGTTGAGTCCCTCGTTCGGCTCGGCCAGAATCCGGTGAATGCTCTGAGCGTCCCCCGCTTGTTGTCCCACCAAAGTCTCCCGCCTTGAAGCTGTTTCAAAACGCCGTAGCCTGACTCTCCGAGTCAGGCTACGTTTTGAAATGCTCCCTAATCCGCCACCGAGGTTCCCCCATGCGAGTCGCTCGCCTTTTGTTGATTGCCGTCGGTGTGCTCCTCGCGTGTGTTGTTGGCGAGAGAATCGGTCAGGCCGACGAACTGACCTTCGAGTCGCATGTGAGGCCGATTCTGAAAGCACACTGCTTCGACTGCCACGGGGCTGAGGAAGAGCTGAAAGGCAAGCTCGATTTACGGCTGGTGCGGCTGATGAAACGGGGCGGCGAGTCAGGTTCTGCCGTCGAACCCGGAAAGCCGGAAGCCAGTTTGCTGCTGCAACGGATCAAAGCGGGCGAGATGCCGCAGGGTCCGGCGAAGGTGTCGGCTCGCGAGATCGCGGTGCTCGAAAAATGGATTGCGGGGGGAGCGAAGACTGCTCGCGAAGAACCGGCTGAGATTGGCAAAGGGCTGGGCATCACCGACGAGGAGCGGGCGTATTGGGCGTTTCGGCCGATCGTTCGACCTCGCGTACCGAGTTCGGATTTGAAATCTCAAATTTCAAATCTCAAATTTCAAATGTCAGATTTCAAATTGGAATGTCGCACTCCCATCGACGGCTTCGTTCTCGCGAAGTTGGACGAGCGCGGTTTGTCATTCGGGCCGGAAGCGGACAAGGCGACGCTCATCAAGCGCGCGTACTTCGATCTCATCGGCCTGCCGCCCTCGCGCGACGAGGTCGAAGAATTCGTCAATGACCACGAACCCGATGCCTACGAACGATTGCTGGATCGGCTGCTGGCGTCGCCGCATTACGGCGAGCGTTGGGGTCGGCATTGGCTGGATGCGGCGGGCTATGCGGACTCGGATGGCTACACGATCAACGATCGGGACCGGCCGTGGGCGTACAAGTACCGCGACTGGGTCATTCGAGCGCTCAACGACGACAAGCCGATCGACGAGTTCATTGTCGAGCAGCTTGCCGGCGACGAGTTTCTCAACGGCAAGTTCGCGAACTTGTCACCGATCGACATCGACCGGCTGACGGCGACCGGCTTCCTCCGCATGGTGTCCGATGGAACGGACGACGGGTCGGTCGATCAGGACTTGGCGAAGAATGCGGTCGTGGCGGACACGCTCAAGATGGTCAGCTCGTCGCTGCTGGGGCTGACGGTCGGATGCGCTCAGTGTCACGATCATCGGTACGACCCGATCTCGCAGGTTGACTACTACCGGCTGCGAGCGATCTTCGAGCCGGCCCTGAATTGGAAGCGCTGGCAAGGTCGCTTGAAGACGCTCTACACCGACGCTGATCGAGCGGCCTCGGCCGCGATTGAAGCAGACGTTGCGAAGGTGGCGGCTGAAAAAAACACCAAGCAAACCGAGTACATGGCGAAAGCTCTTGAACTGGAGCTCGCCAAGCATCCCGAAGAACTGCGCGGCAAACTGCGCGACGCCTACAACACGCCAACCGACAAACGCACGCCGGAACAACAGCAACTCTTGAAGGAGCGGCCCAGCGTCAACATCTCGCCCGGTGTGCTTTATCAATATCTGCCGAAAGAGGCGGACGAATTGACAGGCTTCGACAAGCGCATGGCCGAGATGCGATCAAAGAAACCGGTCGAGGAATATCTGCACTGCCTCGCCGAGGAAGATGGCGAGCCACCCGCAACGCACTTGTTCCATCGCGGCGATCATCGCCAACCGAAAGAGGCGGTCACGGCCGCGATGTTGGAGATCGCGACTCCGCCGGGCCAGCGCGTCGAGTTTCCAGTCAATGATGGTTCGATCAACTCAACGGGCCGCCGCTTGGCGTTCGCGAAGCATCTAATCAGCGGTCGCGATCCGCTATTGCCGCGCGCGCTGGCCAATCGGCTCTGGCTGCACCACTTTGGCCGAGGTCTCGTAAACACACCGGGCGACTTCGGCCAACTCGGAGAACGCCCGACGCATCCGGAGTTGCTCGACTGGCTGGCGGCGGAACTGTTGAGGGGGAGAGTGAGAGAGGGGGAGAGGGGGAGTAACTCCAATGCTTCGTCTCCCCCTCCCCCCCTCGCCCCCTCCCCCCCTCTCTCCATTAAGCGTCAGCATCGCTTGCTGATGACCTCGACAACGTACCGCCAATCCGCAGCCCGACGCCCGGAACTCGAAGCCGTCGATCCGAGCAATCAACTGTTCGGCCGAATGAGCGTGCGGCGGCTTGATGCCGAGGTGCTGCGCGATCGAGTGCTCGCCAGCAGCGGCTCGCTTCAGCAGGCGATGTTCGGTAAGCCGGTTCCCGTCGCCGAAGATTTCGTCGGGCAAGTCATCGTCAACGACATGTCTCGCCGCAGCGTCTACGTCCAACAGAAGCGGAGCAAACCCGAAACACTGATGCGCGCCTTCGACGCACCCGTCATGGAATGCAACTGCGACAAACGTCCGACCTCCACCGTCGCGACTCAGTCGTTGATGCTCATGAATAACGAGTTCGTGCTGAAGCAAGCCGGACTGCTCGCCGAACGAATTCGCCGGGAAAGTAGCCCGCTCTCGCCGAGAGCGGAATCTGCGGACGAATCGTTGCGAAGACTATTTCCCGAACTCGACTTACCCGCCCTGAATGCCGCTCTCGGCGAGAGCGGGCTACCTCTGCGGCCCAGCGACCTCTGGCAGATCGGCTACGGCGAATTCGACGCGTCGACCAAACGGACGAAATCGTTCGCCAAGTTCCCGCATTGGACCGGCTCGCAATGGCAGGGCGGGGCCGTCATGCCGGACCCACAAATCGGCTGGGCCTTTCTGTACGCCGCCGGAGGCCACACCGGCAACGATCAACAACACTCGCCCATCCGCCGCTGGACCGCACCGCTGACCGGCACGGTTTCGATCACCGGCAGCCTGCATCATCCCAGCGAGAACGGCGACGGCGTCCGCAGCCGAGTCGTCTCCAGCCGCAGCGGCCTCGCCGCCGAATGGATCGCCGAGCACAAAGCAGTCGATGCCAACATCGCCGCAATCGAAGTGCAGCTAGGCGACACGCTCGACTTCATCACCGATTGCCGCGAGTCGGTCACCTCCGATTCGTTCTCCTGGTCGATCACGATCAAGCTCAAAGCGGCGGACGGAAAAGAGATCTCGTGGTCCGCCGACAAAAGCTTCCCCGGACCACCGCCACCGTCACTGGCGAATCAAATCGCAACCGCCTGGCAGATCGCCTATCACCGCCCGATCACTCCCGCCGAGTTCGCCGCCGTGTGCGGATTCTTCCGCCAGCAGTTCGCCACCTTGTCCGCATCCCCCACGAACACCGATGCCGAATTGCAGGCCCTGGCTGACTTGTGCCAAGCTATGTTGAGTTCCAATGAGTTCTTGTACGTCGATTGAAGAAGCTGTACCGCGACCGTCAGGGAGCGGCCTGTCGCGTTGAATGCTGGCCGCTCCCTGATGGGCTTGTTGAATTCATTGTGGTGCGACGCTCCGCGTCGCAAGATGTTGTGGTGAAGTTCTACGTCAGCACAACTAACTGACGACGCGGAGCGTCGTGCCACACTTTTTCAACAAGCCCTGACGGTCGCGGTACGGCTAACTCACTCAGTGACAAAATAGCGAGAGTTTCCAAATGACTTCGATCCATCAGCCGTTCTCACGCCGCGAACTTCTTGCGACCAGCACGCTGGGAATCGGCTCGGTCGCGCTGGCGTGGCTGCTCAACCAAGAGAACCTGTTGGCGGTTCCGCCGACGGTGAAGCTCAAGCCGCAGTCGTTTGATTTGCATCCGAAGCAGCCATCAGGCCAAGGTCAGGCGCGAGCCATGATCTCGCTCTTTATGCACGGAGGTCCGGCGCACATGGACCTGCTGGATCCAAAAACGGAGCTGACGAAATACAGCGGCACCGACTATCCCGGCGAGGTCATTTACAGCTTCGTCAATCGAGCCAGTAAGAAGTTGCTCGGCTCACCATTCCGTTTCGCGAAGCACGGCGAGTGCGGCACCGAGGTCTCGGAACTGCTGCCTCACACTGCGAACGTCGTCGATGACTTGTGTGTCATTCGTTCGATGCACTCCGGCCACAACGGACATGAGGTTTCCATTCGATATTGGCAAGCCGGCATCCCGGCCGTGACTGGCCGGCCGACGCTCGGAGCGTGGTTGACCTACGCGCTCGGCAGCGAAAGCCAGAGCCTGCCGGCCTTCATGGTGCTGAGCGATCCGGGTGGGCATCCCGTCGACGGTGTCCTGAATTGGTCGAACGGATTCATGCCGCCGCTGTTTCAAGGGACGGTGCTGCGCGCTCAAGAGCCACGCATCCTCAACCTCGATCCGCCGCCGCATCTCATGGGGGCGTTGCAAGCGCAGAACCTCGACTTGCTGCGGACGCTGAATCGCCGGCATCTCGAACTGCATCCGGGCGAGGCGGACCTCGAAGCCCGCATCCAATCGTATGAGTTGGCCGCGCGGATGCAGACGGAAGCCAAAGAGGCTCTCGACTTGTCGCAAGAGACTGAGGAGACACAGAAGCTCTACGGTTTGGACAAGAATGAAACGCGCGAGTACGGCTCACGCTGCTTGATTGCTCGGCGCTTGATCGAGCGCGGAGTGCGCTTCGTGCAGTTATTCATGGCGGGACAACCGTGGGACAATCACACCAACATCCGCACGGCGCTGCCAACCGTTTGCCGCCAAACCGATCAACCGGCGGCCGCGCTGGTCACCGATCTCAAACGCCGCGGGTTACTCGACACGACGATCGTCCATTGGGGAGGCGAGATCGGCCGCCTGCCCGTCACCGAAGGCGACCCCGCCACCTGTGGCCGAGACCACAACGGCCAAGGTTTTTCAACGTGGCTGGCCGGCGGAGGCATCCGGCCCGGCATGACCTTCGGCGAGACCGACGAGTTCGGCCATCGCGCGGTCAAAGACATCGTCACCGCCAACGATTTCCAAGCGACGTTGCTGCACCAGTTCGGTCTCGATCACGCGAAGCTCAGCTTCCTGCACAATGGCCAGGAACAAACTCTGACCGCCAAACGCGAATGCCGTGTCGTTCGCGAGATTCTGAAGTCTTAGAACCACCGAGCCTTCTCGACGATGTTCAGCAGCGGTTCGTCCGCCGCGAATCGTCGCGCGTTCTCCAGCAGCGTGGCCAAGTGTCGTTCGGCAATTCGGGGTGAAGCTCCGGCGATGTGCGGCGTGACGATGACATTGTCCATGCGCCACAGCGGGTGTTCGGCGGGGAGCGGTTCTGTCTCAAAGACGTCGAGGCCCGCACCGGCGATCAACCCGGACTGCAACGCGGCGGTCAGGTCGTCCAGATCGACGATCGCGCCGCGTCCGATATTGATCAGCACGGCCGATCGCTTCATCGCCTCGAATCGCGACGTGCGGAAGAGCTTCGCCGTCTCCGGCGTGTGCGGGGCCGCGATCACTACATAGTCCGATTCCGCCAGCAAGTCGTTTAAGCGGTCAGTCGGCCAGACTTGATCGAGGACTCCGGGCACACTGCGGCAGACGGGATCGACGGCCCGCATCGTCATTCCAAACGCGGCGGCGCGGCGGAGCACTTCGCGGCCGATTTCGCCCGCTCCGACGACTCCCAGTGTGCAATCGGCAAGGTGTTGATGTCGTCGGTCGATCTCCGAAACGGCTGCCGGTCCTTGACTGAATCCCGAACGCTCCGATTCGCCGCCGACAGGAGTCCACTCGGCTCGCAACTGCCGCCGAATGTAGGTGTGCAGATTGCGGGCAAAGCACAACACGAGTCCCAACACATGATCGGCGATCACATCGGAGAAGAGTCCGCGCATGTTGGTCAGCACGCACGGATGCGCGATCAACTCGGGGAAGAGATAGTGTTCAAGGCTTGCCGTCGGTGACTGGACCCAGCGCAGTCGTCTCGCATTCGCGAGCAATTCGGGAGTCAGCTTTCCGAAGAAGCCGTCCGCGTCGCGCATCGCCGCGAGAGCCTGCTCGACGTCGTGGCAATTGATGATCTCCAGTGTGCCGGAAGTAATCTCGCGGAGTCGTCGGCATCGTTCGTCGTCGATTGCCGGAGAGAGAATCAGCGAGCGTTGTCGCGTTGGTGGACTGGTTGTGTCGGGCATTGGCTTGTGCGAAGTCACCGATCGGTCTCCGAAAAAAGTGATGGTTCAAGTGGCAAACATGCGGAGTGAATTTCCTCTGTCAAGATTTCAACGACGCTCGCAGGCAAAGAATTTTTTCGTGAGGAAGGCTGCTTGCTCTGTTCCCAGAGCGAAGTCAGAATGCCGCCGCGCTTCAGGTTCCTTTTTCATTTTTGTTCTCTCCTCCCACGATTCTCAGAGGATGCCGATATGCAGATCATCTCCCGCAGTGTCAACGAGGGATTGGTGATTGATAACAATGTGCGAGTGACAGTTTTGGAGATTCTGCACAACCGCGTGCGACTAGGAATTGAAACCCCCAATCAGGCTCCGTACTACCGAGAAGAGTTGGTTTACTTCGGCGATGGAGATGGCGGATCGGTCGCCGAGACGGAAGCCACACAGCCGGTCGTCGAACCGCTGGTTCCGGCCACAGCCCTCTGAGTCATTGAGCGTGGAGGCGATCAACGCCGTGCCTTTCGATGCGATCAAAGCCGCTGGCCGTTTGAGCAACTTGGGCCTCTCGGCCGAGAAATTGCCGAGGCACATCGCAATCATCATGGACGGCAACGGTCGCTGGGCGAAAGCGCGAGGCTTTCCCCGAATCGAAGGGCATCGCCGCGGTGTCCGCTCCGTTCGCGAGACCATCGAGGAGTGCGCGGAACTCGGCATTGAGCAGCTCACGCTCTATTGCCTGTCGAGCGAAAACTGGAAACGACCGCAACGCGAACTCGACATGCTGATGCGGCTCTTGGAACAGTATCTTGTCGAAGAACGCTCCGAGATCATTCGTCAGGATTTGCGATTCGCGATGATCGGCCGCCGTGAAGGCTTGTCGAACGGTGTGCTCCGCGAAGTCGCCAAGACGGTGGAGATCAGCCGCAACAATCGTGGCACTCGCTTGTGTCTGGCGGTGAACTACGGCGGACGTCAGGAACTGGTCGATGCCTTTCGCCGCCTCGCGACTCGACTGCGCGACGGTTCGCTCACGGTGGATGCGATCGACGAAGAAAAGATCGCCGAACATCTCGACACCGCCGGGATGCCCGATCCCGACTTGGTGATCCGCACGGCTGGCGAGATGCGGATGAGCAACTACTTATTATGGCAAGCCAGCTACGCCGAATTCTGGGTCACGTCGAAATGCTGGCCGGAGTTTCGTCCCACCGATTTGCACGACGCCCTGCGCGACTATGCCAATCGCGAACGCCGCTTCGGCGGACTGTCGAGGTAAGCGGACATGCTGAAACATCGCCTGCTGATGTCCGCGCTGCTGATCCCCGGAGCGATTGGGTTGTTCTATTGGGATGACCGACTTGGCGAGGGAGCACCTCTGTTGTTCCTGTTGCTGATGGTGCTGTCGGCGCGTGCCACTTGGGAGTTGGTCACTCTGGCGCGAACCGCGGGCTTTCGCCCAAGTCTGTCACTGTCACTCGTGGGAAGCTGGGGCATGATCGGCATTGGCTGGACACCGCTGCGGGACCATGGGTGGGGAACGCATTGGTTTGGCATCAAGTGGGATTTCGGCCCCGGTCTGTTCCTGTTCGGCGTCATTGCGGTCCTCTTCGTTCTCAATGCGGTCTGGCGATTTCCACGATGCGATGTTTCGAGGGAATCGGGCGGCGATTCGATGTCATCCTCGGTGGCCGCTCGTGGTCGCGAGCTGGGGACGCTGGCGGTCGAACTTTTTAATGTGATCTACATCGGGCTGTTTCTGTCGATCACGATTCAACCTCGATGGCAATGGGGGGGGGGATACTTCGCGCTGGGAGCCATGTTGATCGCCGCGAAGACAGGCGATATCGGTGCCTACACCTTTGGCCGTTTGATTGGCGGCCCCAAGATGGTTCCGCGCCTTAGTCCAGGAAAGACAATGGCCGGTGGCGTCGGGCATTTGTTGACGGCTGGTGCCTGTTCGGCGATCTGGATGTGCTGGTTAGGCCCGATCATTTCATCGCAGTGGCGCTCTTGGCAGGTTTTGCCCGCCGTTGTGTTTGGTATTGTCGTTGGCTTCGCCGGTTTGATCGGCGATTTGGCCGAGTCGCTCATCAAACGAGACGTTGGCGTGAAGGATGCTCCCGCGTTGCTGCCGGGGTTTGGTGGGTTGCTCGATTTGATGGACAGCATCTTGCTGGCGGGGCCGGTGGCGTACTTGATGTGGCATTTGTTGCGGTAGTTGTCACAGCGCGGCTGGCTCGGTTTTCTCGGACATGACTTCGCCTCGTCCCATCCAATACGAGACGGATTGGCGACATTCGGTTGCCGGCTTGTGACGATTCCGCCAGCGGCGATAGACTCGTTTTCGTTCTTCAGTTCCACCGTTTTTTACGAGGGTCCGATGCCAGGGAAGCGTTACAGCATGAATGCCGGTCGCACGACCAAACAGGGGCAGCAGATCAATGTCGGGAAGGACGGCGCGGAATATCAAGCCATCGTCAACACGATCCACATGAACGTGGACGATATGAAAGAGGCGGGCATCACGGCTGGCTCGAATGTCCGCGTCATTTCGGAACAAGGCGAGGCCGTGTTTCTGTGCCAAGAGGGAAAAGTACCGCCTGGCCTCATTTTCGTTCCGTACGGCCCGCCCACTTGCCGATTGATGGGACAGTCCACCGACGGCACCGGAATGCCAACCTCCAAAGGCTGGGAAGTGGAAGTCGAGCCGATCGCGGGATAATCAACTAACCCGAAGCGTCAGCGAGGGCGAATGCTTCGAGCGATGTGAGTTTGGAAACCAATTTCCGTGAAGCGCCTGCCCTCGCTTACGCTTCGGGTGACATCGGAAAACTCACGAAGGAATCAAACATGAATCACGATGAAGAACTCGCGTCCGCACCGGTTGGCCAGCGGCAGCAGCAGGCACCGGTCGATGAACCGGTCGCATGGGAGATGATTGAAAACGGCCGGTACATGCCGCGCCGCATTTGCGGGAGCTTCCCTGGCCGGGAGCTGGGTTGAACTTTCTTCGTTCCGCCCAGTTCGGGCGGTCAGACTCCTGAATAAATTCGTTTGCCATGTAACCCGAAGCGTCAGCGAGGGAGGACGCTCCAAGAAGCTTGGAGTTTCAAGCGTCTTGAACCTTTGCCCTCGCTGACGCTTCGGGTTACATGGCAAGAACATCACTGCGAGGCCACCATGACTGTGACGATCACGAACCACGCGACTTGCACCTTTTGCGGATGCGTGTGTGACGACATCGAATTGCACGACGACGGCGTCAAGATCATCAAGACCAAGGCGGCGTGCAGCCTGGGAACGTCTTGGTTTCTGAATCACACGGCCGAGCGGCTGTATCCCGATGCTCTGATCGACGGCAAAGAGGCGTCCGTCGATGACGCGGTCGAGGCCGCTGCCGAATACCTGCATCGAGCACACATGCCGTTGGTTTACGGCCTGAGCAACGTCACCTGCGAAGCTCAGCGCGAGGCGGTATCGCTCGCCGAAAAGATTGGAGCGGTGATCGACAGTCACACCTCGTTGTGACACGGGCCTACCGAAATCGCCGCCCAGTTGGGTGGCAAAGTCTCGTGTACGCTCGGCGAAGTGAAGAATCGAGCGGACTTCATCCTCTACTGGGGAGGCAACCCGGCTGAGTGTCATCCGCGGCACTTCACCAAATACACGATCATGCAAAAGGGAAAGTTCATTCCCGAAGGCCGCAAGGGCCGCACGATGGTGCTCGTGGATATTCGCGAAACGATGAGCGTCAAAGCGGCCGACATCTTCTTGCAGGTCCGACCCGGCAAGGATTTTGAGGTCATCACCGCATTGCGAGCACTCGTCAAAGGACATCGCGTCGATACCTCGATCGTGGAAGAGACCGGGCTGAAGCTGGAACAGTTGCAGGACTTGGTCGATCGCATGAAGCGTTGCAAGTTCGGCGTGATCTTTTTCGGAATGGGTCTCTCGATGACTCGCGGCAAGCACATGAACTCGGCCGCCGTGCTGACTTTGGCAGCCGAGCTGAATGCCTTCACCAAATTCGTGGCGATGCCGATGCGCGGACACGGCAACGTCGCCGGTTCCGACATGGTGCTGCGTTGGACGACCGGTTATCCGTTCGGAGTCAATCTCTGCCGAGGCTTCCCGCGCTTCAATCCCGGAGAGTTTTCAACGGTGGACTTGCTCGTGCGCGGCGACATCGACGCGGCCTTCGTGCTGGGAGCCGACCCAGGCGCGACGATGCCTCAACCGGGCATCGACACGCTGGCTCGCGTGCCGACCATCGTGCTCGATCCGAAAGTCACGCACACCAGCAGACTGGCTCGCGTCCACATCACGACCTCGGTCACTGGCATCAGCTCAGCGGGCACGGCCTATCGCATGGACGAGGTTCCGTTGCCATTGCGCCCGGTGCTCAAGTCGCCGTATCCCAGCGACGAAGAGGTCGTGAAGCGAATCATCGCCGCCGTCGAAAGGAAAACCGCGTGGCTGCCGAAGCCAGAGGCGATGACGTCGGGCGTTGCGTAAGCCGTAAATCGAGAAAGCAAATTGAGTCGTCATGCGAGAAGTAGACGAACAAGTCCGCGAAACATTGACCGCTCGTCTTCGAGACATAGAAACGCATTTCGATGCGGATTGTGTTTTCTATTACGGACCACTGTTTCCATCCGTCGAGTCTCGGTTTCGCGAGTTCATTGAGGAACTCAAGAGCGACGGGCCTAGCCGTCAGAGGCTGGTGATCATTCTCAACACTCCTGGCGGGAGCGCGGAGACGGTCGAAAAGTTAGTCGAGATCATTCGGTTTCACTACAAATCCGTCTTCTTCATCGTGCCCGATGAAGCGATGTCGGCAGGCACAATTTTCTGCATGTCCGGCGACAAGATTCTCATGGATTACACGTCTTCTTTGGGACCGATTGATCCGCAGGTTCGCAATGGGAATGAATGGGTTCCGGCGCTGGGATATCTCGATCAGGTGGAGCGGATGATTCAGAAATCCGCGAATGGAACGCTGACGGACGCCGAACTCATTCTGTTGCAGCAACTCGATCTGGCGATGCTCAGCCGTTACGAACAGGCCAAGAATCTGACGATCACTTTGCTCAAGAAGTGGCTTGTCGAATTCAAGTTTCAGGATTGGACAAAGCATCGGACTGATCCCCAGAAGCTCGGACTGCCCGTCACACAACAGGAAAAGCAGCAGCGAGCAGAAGAGATTGCAACGATCTTGTCAGACAACAAAACTTGGCATTCGCACGGACGCATGATTGGCATTAACACACTCGTTAAGCTGGTGCGACTTGAGATAGAGGATTACTCCCTCGATACCGAAAAACGACGACTGATTCTGGCCTACAACAACCTCATCACAGATTACATCGCAAAAAATGGTTCCAATTTCTTCCTCCACAGCCGATGCTGCTTCTGATGTGACGGAGCGACTGAACGACGCCGTTCGATCCGCAGAGGCATTGTTGCCGAGCGATCGCGCTGCACGCGTTTCCGCCGCGATTGCTCGCTTCAAGTCCCTTGAGCGTCGAGGGCTTGTCAAACGTCAGCAGTTTCATGCACCGACCACAGGCGATATTCGACGCTTCTATCAACAGAACATTGGCTGAAAACTGACGCCGGCTCGTTCATTGTCGTCCAAGCCCAAGTGGATCATTGTCGCGGTCGAAAAGAAAGCCGCGTTGTTGCCGAAGCCTGCGGCAATGTTGTCGGGAGTCGCGAACGTCGTACTTTGTTTGCGGAAGGTCAATCGAGATGCCTGCTGTCGCCACCAAGCCTTCAACAACGATTCGGTTCGCCGATCTTAGTCGTCGGTATCGCCGTGGACGTGACCCCTCTGATCTCGTCCCGAATCAAGGCGAATGGTCCGAGGAGGAATACCTCGACTTAGACGAAGGCTGTTTGCTGGAGTTCACTGAGGGAAACATCGAGGTGCTTCCGATGCCGTCAGCGACTCATCAGCGTCTCGTCCTTTGGTTGTGCGGAGAGATGAGTTCCTTCGTCACTTCTCATTGTTTGGGGGAAGTCCTTTTCGCTCCGCTGCCCGTGCGAATCGGCTCGGCCAAGTATCGCGAACCAGACATCGCGTTACTGGCGAACGAGCACGAAGAATGGGATGAAGACAAGTTTTGGGACGGCGCGGATTTGGTCGTGGAAGTGGTCAGCGATGACGATCCGAAGCGCGATCTTGTCCAAAAAAGAAAAGAATATGCTCGTGCTGGAATCGACGAATACTGGATCGTCCAGCCGCGCGAGTCGCTCGTTTCCGTTCTGAATCTGAAGGTGCGCTCGTATCAAGAGCGTCGATTCCAGTTGGGCGACGTCGCCACGTCTCAGCGGTTGACCGAGTTTCGTGTTTCTGTTTCCGAACTCTTCAACGCGGGGCGATCGCCGCGAGTAAAACGCAAAAACGGCAAGAGGTCTTGAGATCGTTGCCGCGTTCCTCCAGAACGCGGTTAAGCGACCAATTGCCCGCGTTCTGGTCCGCCGCGGCGGACGACTACATCAAATCGGTTATGGAGTGGACATGCTGCGGATCACTGGCGGAAAGGTCTATGACCCGGCCAACAACATCAACGGTGAGGTGCGGGACATCTGCATTGCGGACGGCAAGATCGTCGCCAATGTTGAAGGGGGCCGCACGATCGACGCCAACGGGATGATCGTGTTTCCCGGCGGCGTCGATATTCACACGCACGTCGCCGGAGCGGCGCTCAATTTCGCGCGTGCGCTGACGCCGGAAAATCAGCGAGTCGCCGCGAAGTTCATGCGCACGGCAGACACACGCATGGGGATCGGCGGGCAGACGCCGACCACGTTCGCGACCGGTTATTTGTACGCCGGGATGGGCTACACGACGGCGGTCGAGGCGGCGGTCCCGATCCTTTCGGCGAAGCACACGCACGAGGAACTGCGCGACACGCCGATCATCGACAAAGCCTGTTGCCTGTTGATGGGCAACAACGAGATCGTGATGGACCTGCTGGAGGTCGGCGAGTACGAAAAGGCCAAACACGTCGTCGCCTGGCTGATCTCGGCGGCGAAGACCTACGGCATCAAGGCGGTCAATCCGGGCGGCGTCGTCGCTTGGAAGTACGGCAAGGACGCGAAGCAACTCAGCTCGCCGATCGACGGCTATAACAAGGTCACGCCGGGAACGATCATCAGCAACCTTGCGAAGATCGTGGATGAGCTGGGACTGCCGCACCCGATGCACCTGCACTGCAACAATCTCGGAGTGCCGGGAAACATCTCGACGACGCTCGACACGATGAAGATGCTCGAAGGGAGCCGAGCACACATGGCACACCTGCAATTCCACGCCTACGGCGGCGACGACTGGCACACCATGCGGTCGGAAACCGTACAGATTGCCGAGTACATCAACACGCACCCCAACGTGACGTGCGATGCCGGAGCGGTCCTGTTCGGCAACGCCGTGACGATCACCGCCGACGGCCCGTGGCAGCACTTGCTGTATCAGCTCACCGGCCGCAAGTGGGGCAACCTCGACGTCGAGAACGAAACCGGCTGCGGCATCGTCCCCTACACCTACAAGGGGAGCAACCTCGTCAACGCCGTGCAGTGGGCCGTCGGTTTGGAATTGCTGCTGCTCATCGACGACCCGTGGCAGATCTTCCTGACAACTGACCATCCCAACGGCGCGTGTTTTTGGCGATACCCGGAGATCATCCACTTGCTGATGAACGCCGACGCTCGCCGTGAACGAGTCCGCGCGTTGCCCGAAGCCGCGCTCAGCCGCATTTACCTTCCCGAGTTGAACCGCGAATACACGCTCTACGAGATCGCGACCATCACATCCGCCGGCCCCGCGCGAGCGCTCGGCATGAAACAAAAAGGACACCTCGGTGTCGGAGCGGACGCGGACATCGCGATCTACAACCAGAATCCCGACGGCGAGCTGATGTTCCGCTACCCGCGCTATGTCCTCAAAGGTGGCGAGGTCGCCGTCGAAGAGGGCGAGATTCGCTCAGTCAAAGACGGCCACGAATTCGTCTGTCAGCCGAGCTACGACGCCGGCATCGAAGGCTACCTGAAACCCGTGTTCCAACAGCAATACACCATGTCCTTCGAGAACTACCCCGTGGAAGCCGAACGCGTTCACGGAATGCAAATCGCCGACTGTCACCCCATCGTTTAACCGCAAGCCGGAGCCGTGCGTTCTCCACCGCAAACACTGTCAACCAAGGCCCAGCGCACGCCCTTTGATGTTGCGCGATTGGAACGCGGCTCCGCATCGTTTTGTCAATTTCTCAACTTGTCTTCATTCCTTTGACCAGATTCCTTTGATTCCCGGGCGAACCTGTGCCTGAGGATTGCAATCAAAGGAATCTGGTCAAAGGAATGAAACGAATGAATTCGGGCCTTTGTCTTGGCGTCGTGGTCGAATTTGTTCGAAAGAACGCAACTTCAAAACGCACGCCTCCGGCTTGCGGTTACACGATCAAACACCCGACTCGAACTCACCCATGCTCAAACTCACGCTCAAAGACCAACCGACCGTTCCACTCGAAGCCGAGATGCTCACTCCCGATCATGTCGCCGGGCTGAGCCTTGATGCGATTCGCGGGCTGCCGGTGTTCCACGGCAAGCGACAAATGCGAGTCGATGACTTCTTCACCGTCGAAGGCGAACCGAGCGACCAGCTCGAACTTCACGGCGACCTCGCCAAGGTGAAGTGGATCGGCCGAGCCATGACTCGCGGCCGACTGAAGGTCGTCGGCAATGTGGGCATGCATCTCGGAGCCTACATGAAAGGTGGCTCGATCGAAGTCACCGGCAACGCCTCCGATTGGATCGGCGGAGAGATGACCGGCGGCCTGATCCACGTCCACGGCAACGCCGGCGGCCAAGCCGGAGCCGCCTATCGCGGAAGCCTCTCCGGCATGAACAACGGCACGATTCTGATCGGGGGCACGGCGGGCCTTGAAGTCGGATCGAGAATGAAGCGCGGCCTGATCGCGATCAAGGGCCAAGTCCGAGACTTCTGCGGCCTGCAAATGAAGGGAGGCACGATCCTCCTGATGAACGGAGCCGAAATCCGCACCGGAGCCTGGATGATCCGCGGGACGATTATCTCGCTGAAGCCGATCAAGCTGCTCCCAACGTTTCCTTTCGCGTGCAACTACTCGCCGACTTTCGTGCGGCTGATCGCCAAACACGTCGCCCCGCTCGGCCTTTCGCTGCCAGCCGACGAACAGGCTGGAACCTATCAGCGTTACTCCGGCGACACGTCGGTCCCCGGCAAAGGCGAGATCCTCGTGTGGCAACCGAAAACGTAGCAGGCTCACTCCGAGCTTATGAAGATTTAGAGCCGCGACCGTGAGGGAGCGGTGATCGTTCAGGACATAGGACCGCTCCCTGACGGTCGCGGCTCTAAAAGTTCGCAGCCTTCGATTGGACGAGTCATTGTGACAACTCACGCGGTTCAGCATCGTCTGGCGATCGACGTGGGCAACACACGCATCAAGCTGGGCCTGTTCGCCGAACCGCCAATCGGTTCTCGATGCGAGTTGCCGCGATGCCTCGAACGGGCCGTGGTGATGTCCCCAGAATCATTACCGTGGGAGTTGTTGGCCCAGTGGCACTCGGCGGCGAATGGCTGGCAGCCCGCGGTGATTGCCGGTTCGAATCCCCACAACATCGAACGCGTGCAGGCAGACTGGCCCCATTCGCTCGGCCCAGTGCCGTGGACGGTCGCCAATACGGATGACTTCCCATTGCCGATTCGTGTGGACGAACCCCGTCGCGTCGGTATTGACCGCCTGCTGAATGCTGTCGCCGTGAACGAACTCAGAAGCGCGGATTATCCCGCCGTAATCGTCGATTCCGGGACCGCGACGACGGTAGATGTGGTCTTTGCCGACGGTGCCTTCATCGGCGGCGCGATCCTGCCGGGCTTAGCCCTGTCGGCCAAAGCGTTGCACGAGTACACGGCGCTCCTGCCACTCGTCTCGGTCCTGGAACTCGGACAAGCTCCCCCGGAGGCACTCGGCCGCAACACGCGAGCGGCAATTCGCAGCGGACTCTTCTGGGGACAACTCGGAGCGGTGAAAGAGCTGATCGCACGGCAATCCGGATCAGAGGCTGAGGTCTTCGTCACCGGCGGCGGCGGCGCGCTGTTGGCCTCGCATCTGCCGCGAGCACGCTTCGAGCCGCATCTACCGCTCCAAGGCTTAGTGCTGGTCGCCGAGCGTACTCGGTTTTCCTCCACTCCGTTTGCCTAAGGCGAACGACAACAGGTAAGTAACCCGAAGCGTAAGCGAGGGCGAGCGCTCCACATGATTCGGAATCCGCGATTTGTCGCGTCCTGAAGCGCTCGCCCTCGCTTACGCTTCGGGTTACTTAAGTCCTACCGTTCGCCGAACGCGACCGATTTCCTTGTTGCTCCACCGAGCGATACCTAGACTCCCGCCCGCTCGGAGAGATGGCAGAGCGGTTGAATGCACCGGTCTTGAAAACCGGCGTGCCCGTAAGGGTACCGAGGGTTCGAATCCCTCTCTCTCCGCTTCTCAGTGTTACTCAAGCGTTGTCGTTGTTGCTCAAAACTCTGCTCGCTCAAGGGGGTTATGCTGAGCGACGAATTGAAGCCGGCTTGCTCAGTAACTCTCAAGCGTTGTTGATCGTTGTCAGACGCTTGGGCCAATTTTGGGCCACTGGCCCAAACTTTTGGGGCCAATTTTGGGCCAGTGGGTGGGCCAGAAAAATCGTCCGTCCCAGTCGCTCGCATAACGGCTCGCTCAGTTTTCGGAGCGTCTTTGACCGGGAGCGGGGGCAGAGCATTCACGGCCGATGACAGGTCGAACAATCCGGCGTGAGTGTACCGACCGAGTGTCAGTTCCACGGTCGAATGCCGAGCCAGCTTTTGCATCACCTTGGGCGATGCTCCCGAACGGCCCAGCCGGCTCAAGTAGGTGTGTCGCAGGCTGTGGAAGTCGGGTTGCTGGTTGTCGTCATTGCGGTCATTCAGGAAGTCGCTCTTGTCGCGGGCTTCTCGTTCCGCCGGGTCAGTCGCGTCGCTCAACCATTCATCGCGAGCGGCCTTCAAATCGTGCTGGACGAACTTGCTGGCGTGTTTGTGCTGTGCCCACTTCCCCGGCCAGATTCGTGTTGTGGGTGGCACCGTTTTGACGCCGCACCGTTTTGACGCCGTTTTGAGCCACGGCCGCAAGAGTTCGACCAAGTCAGGCGGCAACGGGATGACATCTCCGCGCCGAGCCTTCTCGTTGGCCGCAACGATCCGAACGGTGAGGGCCTCGAAATCGAATGACGAGGGCGTGAGTGATGCCAATTCGCTCGCCCTCAAGCCGGTTCCCATTGCGGTTGCGTAGAGCGTGAAGCGTTGGAAGCCGGTCAAGCCGAAGCATTCGGGGCCAGTCCGAGCCGCTTCGAGAAACCAGCGAATCTCATCGTCGGCGAGTTCGCGGCGTTCCAAGCGAACATCCAGCTTCACGTTGCCACCTTGCAGGTGAGCCAACGGGTTCTCGCCCATTCGTCGATCAGCGACCAGCCAGCGGCAGAATTGCTTGATCGCTTGAAGATGGAAATTGACCGTCTGCTGAGATAAGCCGGCTCGTTTCAGTTCGGCCAACGCTCGCTGCACTCGACTGGCCGAGAAGTCATCCATGCGAAGAAAGTCGCAGTCCCCCGTTTCGCTTCGTTCGCGAACCACTTCACCAACACGACGGCCGCATCCATGCTCTGTTCATCGACCTCGCAACTCCGGGTTCGACGCGACGCGAGACATCACCTTCGGCTGAATCCCACCCGTCACCGAAATACAGGCTCGCGGAATGTGTCGGCATTGGTGATCCGTTTTCCGATCCACGGTGATCGGCCCCGCCCGATGAATCGACAGCCAGCGTTCAACATCGGAACCGCGACCGCTGCGATACTGATTGAAGCCGCCGAACCAACCGGCCAGCTCGTCACAGCACAGCGTTAAGCCTCGCGGTTGTTGCTCCAACAACGGCGCGAGCGTCTCCACGGTCAGGTCATCCACCAAATACCGCTTGGCAATCGGTTCGGTGAGCGGCAGCGGGATCGCATCCCCGCGTTGCCGGCCGCTCCGTTTCCACTATGACGCGGGTGACATTTCGGGCGATGAGGAACCTGGGGGCGCACGCAAGGCGGTGAGCAATTCCACGGGCAGGCAGATTTTGAAATCGGCTTCGTAGGTGACAGACAATTCCAGAAGATCGCGGTCGTAGCTCACCAAGTGCGATGCGAGACCATTCCACGCGCAGAGCAGGAAGGCAATGTCGTCGGCATCGGTTGGGTATTGCGGCAAGTGAAAGAACTCTATTTCCACGGCCTCACCCAAAGCGGAGATCAACGCGATGAATTCCACAGCGTCCGCTCGATTCACACTCAATTCCAACAACTTCTCCGCATACTCGTGCAAGGTGTCCCGCGAAAAGAGCAACGTGAATTCGTTGGCTTGCCAGCGCTCGATCAATTCGCGGTTCGGGCTGTGAGGATCGGTTGAACGAATCGCGGCGACGAGCACATTGCTATCCAGCACCACTCGGTGGGTCGCTGAGCTATTGGTCATGCGGCAGCCTCTCGCTCAACGTCTGCAACCGAGCGAACAGCGCGATTCGATCCTGCTCCGAAGCTCGCAGTACGGCACCTTGTTGGAGACCTTCCTCGACAATGGCCGCAATCTCGGACTTCGCGCAACGCGATCGCCACTGTTCCAGTTCAAACTGGTTTTCGATGAACCGTTCCAGACGCGCGGAGAAATCGGGAATCTGCTGCGTCTTCGCTTCGATTTCGGGACTGACGGTAATCGACATGACCGGTGCTCCTGGAGGGATATCGGCAACAGTCTAATTCGACGGCTGCCGCTCGCCAAACAGTGGTTATGAACGTCACGGTGCCGGGATGAGCGAATGCGCGTGATGCTCCCTTCCAAAAGACAGAAGCCCGGCTTTTTGAAAAGGCCGGGCTTCTATTCTTGGAAGGCAGATCGGAAGTGATGGACCGCTCACGATCCGTGTCTGCGTGACACCGCGCCGGGTGCGACGGTTCGGCCTACTCCGCAGCTCAGGATGCGCGGGCACGATGGTCGAGCAGGCGGGCGCGTGAAGATGGGGGAGGGGGAGGGCGAGCGAAGGATAAGTCGAGAAAATCGGCAATGTCGTTTTTTTCGTTCAGGTCCAAGTTCTTGAGAACCCGACAAACAGGAGTGGTGGAATCGAACGTGAGGATTTTTCGGTCAGCGACGTCGCCCAAGCTGCCAGCTTGGTCGCGTCCACGTCGCCGTCATCGCTGGACCGACAAAGAACGTTAGGTCGCCACGCTCGCCAAGAGCGTGGGATTTCATCGAATGCACCCACGCTCTTGGCGAGCGTGGCGACCCAGAGATCAATGCGGAGCGACAGAGAAAGGCAGGGATCGCCATGTTGTGGGACTCGTGGTGGAACGTGTGGCGGGGTCGTTCGCTCCCGAAACGTCGTCGAGTGGCGAGTGGGTCGTCGCTGGAGCGAGCGGCGGATGTCGCCGGTGCTTGGAGCAATCGTCGCGCGGAGCGATTGGAAGATCGCCTCCTGCTCACAGCAGAAGGTGGCTTGGATCCCGCGTTTGGTAATGCTGGAAAAGTGACCTCGGACTTCAATGCAGAATCTGCGAATGACATTGTGATTCAAGAGGATGGTAGGATCGTCGTTGTCGGCGGAACTGTCGAAGAGCAGGACGGAGAATCAAAAGCAGTCATGCTCGTCGTCCGCTACAACATCGACGGTTCGTTGGATTCATCGTTCGGTGCTGGTGGAAAAGCAAGCGTAACGTTCGGTGGCAGCACTGATGCGGCTGCAGTGGCTCTGCAAGCCGATGGCAAGATTGTGGTCGCAGGAAATGTGGACGGTATCGACTTTGCCCTCAGTCGATTCAACAGCGACGGCTCACTCGACTTGACGTTTGGGGTTGATGGCAAGATCACGACGGATTTCGGTCAATCGGAGTGGGGACAGGGCGTGAGCGTGGACCGCGACGGAAAGATTGTCGTTGTGGGTTTCAGTGGCGAAGTGAGTCGGAACAATCGGTTTGCGATCGCTCGATACAATCCCGACGGCTCACTCGACACATCGTTTGATTTGGATGGCAAGGTCACGACAGCAATCGGCAGCAATAGCTCGGCGGGGGCCGTTGCCATTCAATCCGACGGAAAAATCGTTGTCGCAGGCAATTCGATCGACGGGACTCAGAGATTCGCTGTCGTCCGCTACAACCCGAATGGTTCTCTCGATCCGTCATTTGACACGGATGGAATTCTCACGACGTCGATTGCTGGCATTCACAGTATTGCAACAGACCTAGCCGTGTCGGATGACGGAAAGCTCGTCGTCGTCGGAAGAAGCTCAGACTTCTCGGACGCGTATTTTGCAGTGGCGCGATATCACAGCAATGGATCACTCGACATTTCGTTCGATGGTGATGGCCGATTAACCACAACCATCCCGGGACACGAATACGCTTGGTCGACGGGAGTCGGAATCCAACCGGATGGAAGGATTTTGGCCTCGGGATACGCTTATCCAACGACTGCGGGAACTGGCTCACTCAACTTTGTCGCAGTCCGGTACAACAACAATGGTTCGCTAGACAACACGTTCGATAATGACGGCCGAGTGGTGGTCGACTTTGGCGGGGCCAGCGATGCCGCGTATTGCATGGCCATGCAAGAAAACGGTCAGCCCGTGATTGCTGGCTCAAGTGACGAGTATGGAACGCAAAGAATTGCCGTCATTCGGCTCATCGGTTTCAACAACGAATTCTCGCTTTCAACCTTGGACACCGAGAAGGTGGAATCGAACCAAGGAATGACTCCATTCACGTTCACAGTTACCCGTGAAGCAGGGTTCGGCCGGGAAATGGTTCTTGATTTTGTCGTTACTGGAAGCGGCAATCACCCCGCCGATGCCAATGACTTTGGAGGAGAATTCCCGACCGGAACAGTGACGTTCGCCGCTAGCGACGCATCGAAAACGATGACGATCGACGTGAGCGGAGACTTGGATGGCGAGTACTCGGAGAATTACGCCCTCACGCTGACCGATCGGCGAACCGGAAACATCTACGCGATGATCGATTCGACAATTCGCGACGATGACGGCGGAGAGCTGACTTTCGTTGCTGATCTTGGTGAGACGGTCAACGCGTCGGTGTTACCAAACGGCCAAGTCCAAGTGACGATCGGAGCGATGAACCACGAGGTGACCAACCCGGCAGCATTGTTGTCGCTGATGATCGTTGGAAACGACACAGCGGACAGCATGAATTTGACAGGGCTATCTCGAAGTGTGTACCCCAATCTGGCGAGCGTCGTGCTCAGCGGCGGTGCTGGAAATGACACAATCATCGGATCGGGCTTCAACGACGTCATCAGCGGTGGAGCAGGCGACGATTCGCTGTCGGGCGGAGGCGGGACGGATCGGTTGGTCGAAGAGATCACGGCTCCGAGTGATCCGGCGGTGGTCTCGATGGTGAAGCTGGCGGCGACGACGATCAAAACCAAATACACGATGACCGGACTCGGCGCGGACACAATTGCCGACATCGAAGAGATGTCGCTCGCCGGGAGCGCGGGCAAGGACAAGATCGACGTGAAGAAGTTTCGTGGCAGCGTCACGCTGTCGGGCAATGGCGGGAACGACACGCTCATCGGCGGCGCGGGGAACGACAGCCTCGACGGCGGCGAGGGGAACGACAAGCTGACGGGGAACGGCGGGACCAATCAGCTCGTCGGGGGCAACGGCACGGACTACGTCATCGAAGCGGGAGCGACCAATTTTGTGCTCACGCCGTCCACGCTCACGGGGCTGGGCCACGAGACGCTCAATTCCATTGAGCGGGCGAGTCTCACGACGGCGAACACGAGTTCCCGCATTGATGCCACGGCCTTCCGGGGCGTGACGATCCTGACCGGCGGCAGTGGCAACGACACGCTGCTGGGTGGTGCGGGCAAAGATTCGATCAGCGGCGGCGATGGCCACGACACACTCATCGGCGGCAACGCCAACGACACTCTGGATGGCGAAGCGGGCGACGACGCACTGGCCGGCCAGAGCGGCCACGACTCGCTGATCGGCGGCGATGGCCAAGACACGATCATCGGCGGCGCGGGCTACGACACGCTGCTCGGTGGCCTCGGCGATGACTTGCTGATCGGCGGCCTCGGCAAAGATTCGCTCGACGGCGAAGCGGGGAACGACACCGGACTCGGCGGCCAAGGCGGTGCGGCTCGCGGTGGCAACGGACTGAAGAACTCAGGCGATTCGCTCACCGGCATCGAACTGATCGACGAATCGCTGGGCACACTCTTCGCGTGGGAGTGAGGCTTTCGACCGCTAATAAGCAGATGCGATGAATCACCTTCTTCGCAGCAATGTCGTGCGATTCAGCAACTCGGATTTCGTGGCCGGTCGTGAGGGAAACATCTCACAGACACAACCCCACCCCTCATTGACGAAACCCATCCGATCCCCGCGACTTTCGAGGTTGTGTCAATGTCAGCCACAACGTCGCGGCTCACACTCCCGGCCAGCCGATCCGTGGCACCGTCCGTCTCACCGTTCGATCAGCCATCCCACCTCACCGCCCACTCGCCGCGCCGGCCGAGTCCACAATCGCCAGCATCGCCCCCTTCAACACCGCCGGCAGTTCGGTCCACGCTGCGAAAGACGCAAGCGTCTTGTCTGACTGCGGGCGGGCTCGATAGATTGATTCTCGTTCAGAGCCACCGTGTGTTTGTGGGAGAGGCTTGTCATGTCGCAAACGATCGCAGTGCCGGAGAGATTGGCCGCTCGACTGGAGAAGAAGGCTCAGTCACAACGAACCACGGTGGAATCATTGGTCGTGACCATTCTGGATGCGGCGATTGATGCCGACGATTCCAGTGATGATTGGTCCGCCAAGAATGCTCGGCGAGTTGCGTTGATTCGTCAGCGGTTCGCTCAGGGGTTGGATGCGGCGGAAACGCGCGAGTTGGAACACCTGCAAGACTTGGCGACAGAACGGGTGGAAGTTTGGGATTCACAACTGCTGAGCGATGTGGCGGCCATGCGGGAAGCAGTCGAGCGCGTTGTTCCAAACACCGGCACGGCCACAGCCACTTGAGAGCGCGGCATGTTCGACTATCCGCAGCACGCTCACCGACGCCGTCACGGGCCGCGAGGTTACAACGATTATCGCTCGTTCAAACCTTGGCTTCGCGATGAATTTGCCTTTCGCTGCGTTTACTGTCTGTGGCGTGAAACGTGGAGCGCCGCCGGTGATGCGGCCTTCAGCGTGGAGCATCTTCAGTCGCAGTCCCGGCAGCCGGATTTGGCTCGCGACTACACCAATTTGGTCTATGCCTGTTGCGGTTGTAACTCGGCCAAACAGGATCACGATTCACCACTTGATCCGTGTCGAGACCGTGTGGCAGAGCATGTCTCTGTCAGCCCTGACGGTGCGGTCATCGCGAAGTCCGCCGAGGGGCAATCCCTCATTGATCTCTGCCTGTTGAATCGTCCGGCGCTCGTGTCAGCGCGGCAGACGATGTTCGGCTTTGGACGCTCTTGAATGCCGAATCTTCGGAAGAGGCCCGCGAGTTGAAGCACCGATTGTTTGGCCATCCGTCGGACCTTCCGAATCTCGCGAAGCTACATCCGCCGGATGGAAACGCAATCCCGACTGGCTTGGCCTCCAGCTTCTTTGAGCGCCGCCAGCGTGGCGAGCTTCCCGCACTGTTTGACGGCCTGGAACCAGCGCGCTGATGCCGAGATCCCCGCGTCGATGGACGGTCTGCGGAAGACTCGGTTCCCAATGGCCTCGCTGTCACAACTTCGCCGACATTGACGAAACCCATCCGATCCCCGCGACTTTCGAGGTCGTGTCAATGTCCGCCACAACGTCGCTGTTCACACTCCCGGCCAGCCGATCCGTGGCACCGTCCGTCTCACCGTTCGGTCAGCCATCCCACCTCACCGCCCACTCGCCGCGCCGGCCAAGTCCACAATCGCCAGCATCGCCCCTTCAACACGGCTGGCAGTTCGGACCACGCCGCGACGATCCGAGCCAACTTGGCATCGTGTGCCTGACCATGATCCGAACTCGCGGCAACACGCTCCGCGTTCTCAACCGCCAAGCATCGGGACTCTCTTCGCCGGGTTTCCAGAGGAATATGGGTGCTCGACCGATTCGTAGGGATCGTCGCTGGCGAGCTTGATGTCGTTGGTGCTCAGCCTGGGAGCGATGAATTGGTTGCTGGAATGACTGACCCTCCGCGCTCTTCGCTTCTCGGCGGTAAAAGTTCATTGTTTCACCGCCGAGAAGCGAAGCGCGCAGAGGGACACGGTCCCCGCATCTTCCGAGGAACTCAATGCCGAGTACGAACTCGCTCTGTTGGGAGTCGCCCCGCGATTGATGCCCGCTCAGCCGAGTCTCCTGGAACGCCCCGAAGAGTGTGCCGGCTGGCTGTTAAACGATCTCGACAACAGTCGCCCGACGAACAACGACCTCGCGACGGAGTTCGCTGTTGTTCGGGGGATTGGCTGGCATCGCGGCGATGATCGAGCTGCGCGTCGCACTCGTGTGGAGTCTCGATCTCGGCACGACTTGTTCAAGGTCTATCGACCGACGCTGCGCTAGTGCTGGCCCACACGAGAACATTTACGAGCCGGTCCCACGAATGGTGAGGACCGGGCAGGTGGCGCTGCGGACGACGTTCTCCGCGACGCTGCCCATCAAGAGGTGCTTCAGACCGGTACGGCCATGAGTCGCCAATACGATCAAGTCGATCTTTTGGTGTGCGGCGTATTCGAGAATCTCGTGGATGGCCGGGCCTTCCTGATGCGCTCGCACGATCGAGGGACAACGTGCGGCGAGGTCGGCATTCGGCAGAGCTGCGAGCTTCTCGCGGCAGACCTTCCGCAGTTCAGTAAGCCACTGCGACATCGGAATCATCGCCGTTTCTGGGTTCAAGGAGATCGCATCGTAGCCCTCGAAGACATGCAGTAGATGCAGCTCCGCTTGAAACGTGGATGCCAATTCGACGCCGAACCGCACGGCGTTGAGGCTGAGGTCACTGAAATCGACCGGGCACAGAATCTTTTTGAGCGTGATCACGATGGCCGTCCCTTTGAGTGTGAAGTGAGGAGTCTGACAAAAGACATCGCAAGCGAGATGCCAAAGGCGTGGCGCACGCGGCTCGCGTTTGTCGCGATGCGACTCAAGCAACCCAAACGACAACCCATCGCACGCAAGCCGCGTATGTGATGGCCGCAGCACAGCGACGATCTTGAGCGGATTCGCACGCACAACTGAGGCGGCTCCGCACGTCGATCCACTGGTCCGCACACTCGCCCCGTTGAATTGTTTAACCCCAACGCCAGCGGCGCGGGCACGCACGCCGTTGGCGTGGCGGTTAAACGGTCGGCACGACCTTTGCCTCAGACGATCGGCGAGCGAACAACTTCGTCGCGCGTCTCGATTCAAGGAGTCATCATCATGGCCTGGTTTCCCAAGAAGCGTGTGTTGGTGCCGATCGACTTTTCGCACTCATCAGACGAAGCGATTCAGACCGCATTGGAACTCACTCGCAAACCGGAGGATGTGCATGTGGTTCACGTCGCTCTGCTGCCGAACTTTGTCCCGTATGGGGGAGAAGTGATTGGCACGATCGAACCCGAACATTGGTTGAGACTCGCCAAGACTCACTTGGCCGACTACTTGAATTCGCGTCCGCAATTTCTGGGAGTCTGCTCGAAGGTTCTGGAAGGGGACGCCGCCATCCGCATTGCCGAATTCGCGGCCGAAGCACACGCGGACTTGATCGTCATGCCGTCGCATGGCTACCACGGCGTTAAACGGTTTCTGTTAGGCTCTGTCACCGAACTGGTCTTGCGACACGCGCCATGCGAAGTCTTGGTTCTGCGACGATGTGATTAGCTTGAAGCGCTGAGATTGATTTGCTGGAGAGCCGGAGCCTTCGGACTTCGACGATGCCGTCCGGGGGCTAATGCCCTCCCGCTCGCCTGAATAAATTCCATGAGGAATATCTGTCATGAGCGACGGTACTTTGAATGCGGCCTTTGATCCCAGCCAAGTGGAACTTCTGTTCGTCGATGACGACAACGAGTTTCGGGACACGGCCACGCGGCGGTTTGCTCGGCGCGGGTTTCAGGTGAAAGAGGCTCCTGGAGTCAACGATGCGCTCCGGCTGTTGCAGGATCGCCAGTTCGATGTCGTCGTCTCCGACATGGCCATGCCGGGATTGTCAGGTCTTGATCTGCTGCAACGAGTCAAAGAGCTGTCGCCGGAATGCGAGGTCATCCTGTTGACCGGAGAAGGGACCGTCGAGACCGCCGTGCAAGCGATGAAGCTGGGGGCGTATGACTTTCTCTCGAAACCGTTTTCGCTCGCGGAACTCGAAACGCTGATCCAAAAGGCGTACGAGCGGCGGCGACTCAGCCAAGAGAACGTGCAGCTCAAGGCGGTGCTTGAGCGGAGCCAGCCGAAGCTGCGGATGATTGGCGAGTCGCCCGTGATGCAGGAGGTCTTCAAGCTCATTGCCAAAGCCGGTCCCAGCGACAAGGCGATTTTGATTCAAGGTGAAAGCGGCACCGGCAAAGAGTTAGTCGCCCGCGCATTGCACGAACACAGCCCGCGAGCGGGCCGGCCGCTGATCTCGATCAACTGCACCGCGCTGACCGAGACGTTGCTCGAAAGCGAACTGTTCGGCCACGAAAAAGGAGCGTTCACCGGAGCGGTCGTCGCCAAGCCCGGTCTGTTTGAGCTGGCCGATGGGAGCACGCTGTTCATCGACGAGATCGGCGAGATGCCCGGTGTCATGCAAGCGAAACTGCTGCGAGTGCTGCAAGACGGTTCGATGCGCCGCGTCGGTTCGCTGCAAGAGCGTCGCGTCAACGTGCGAGTGATCACCGCCACGAACCGCGATCTCGCGGCCGAAGTCGCCGCACATCGCTTCCGCGAGGATTTGTTCTACCGCATCAACGTCATGTCGCTCGACCTGCCGCCGCTGCGAACACGAGCAGGCGACATCACGCTGCTCGTCAAACACTTCCTCGGCCCCGATTGGCAGATGGCCGCCGATGCGCTGCGAGTGCTCGAAACCTACAACTGGCCGGGCAACATCCGGCAGCTCATCAACGTCATCGAGCGTGGCAAAATTCTCGCGGACGACCATTTCATCACGACCGACGAACTGCCGGCTGTGATATTGAATCCATCGGCAACGGTCGGAGCAGCGGCTTCTCCGATGGCGATTCCAGCCGCGCTCGCTGACGACGGCACACTGTCCGCAATCGAAAAGGCTCGCGTCGTCGAAGTCTTGCAAAAGCAAAAAGGGAACAAGAGCCGTGCGGCTCAGGTGCTCGGTATCTCGCGCCGGTCGCTGTATCGGCTGCTGGAGAAGTACGGCTTGGACGACGTCTCGTCGTACACGCCATGAGCACGTCAATCAAAATCCGTCTTCCGGCAATCGTAGCCGGCTTCTGCGAGCAAGGACCGCAGTCGGAGCATTTCGGTGTCATTCATTGCCAATCGTGCAATCGTGGCCCGGCCGCAGGGTGTCTTGCCAATCAGCATGAACCGGGCATCGACTGACCATTCAAAATGGTCATGCCAGACGTCGCGACGTGGATTGAACAGCGTCACCATTTTGCCGGTTTGGGGGTCGCGTCCGTCTTGGTAATTCCGCTTCCGGCCATTGCAGAGCGGGCAGGCGTAGGCAATGTTGCTGGGTGTGGTTGTGCCACCGCAGCTTCGCGGAATGATGTGATCCGCCTCGAAACCGCGAACCTGAAACAATCCGGTCAACTGGCAGTATTCACACCGATTCCCCGATTGGTCAGCCGCCGTGTTGCGAAGAGCGTTGGCCACGGCATTCACATTGAGGTCATGAGATCGGGGACCGCCTCGCGTAGTCGTTGCAATGCGACGGTGGCTTCGGCCTTTTCCAAGGTGCGGCTCATCCAGAAACTCACGAGGTCCGCATACTCTGCCTGTTCCGCTGCGTTCAGAAACTCTTTGCGTTCGCCAAGCTGGTTCATGCGGTTCGCAACGCCGGTCGGCAATTCAGAATCGGCCAAACGCCGGAGCGCGGCCACCGATCCTTCCAGAGCATGGCGAAGTTGCGGAGCAACATCGGATGCAGACATGTGATTAACTCCTGAAAGAGACGGTCAGGTTCAATACGCGGGATTCTATCCAGCAATCGGCACTTGGCCTACGGCAAGTTGTCTTTGGAATGAAGGAGTCCCCGGCATGTTTGCGCCTGACTATGTCCCGCGATGGCAATTGAAGTCAGCCGCCCGCCATCAGCACGACGGTGAAGGTGCTGCCATGACCGACTTCGCTGATGACCTTCAGAGTGCCGTGGTTCTTTTCGAGGATGGCTTGCGAGAGCGCCAATCCCAATCCAATACCGCGGGCTTTGGTCGAGCGAAATGGTTCGCGGATACGAGGCAGGTCTTCCGCTGAGATGCCGCAGCCGGTGTCGGTCACAGAGACCTCGACGGTGCCTTGCGCGAGTCGCGCGGACAACGTCAATCGGCCGCCGAGGGGCATCGCATCGCAGCCGTTGCGGATCAAGTTGCCGAAGACAATCGCCATCTGCCTTTCGTCGGCCAGAGCGTAGAGGCTCACCGGAATCTGGAAGATCAACTCGACATTCTCCGGCCACGAGTCGAGCGGGGCCGATTGCTTCATACAGGTGAGAACCGACATCGGTTGCAGGTTGGCCGATGGCAGCTTTGCAAACTCAGACAACGCCGAGATCACGGAGTCGGACGCGGCGACTTGCCGTTCGATCCGTTCTAGGTGTTCGGCGATCTTTTCTGGCACGGCGTTCTTCGCATTCCGCAGGAAGTACACCGACGTCCGCATCACGTTGAGCGGATTCCGCAACTCGTGAGCGACTCCACCCGCGACTCGACCGATCGCGGCCAGCCGTTCCGAACGCATCATCCGGTCGTTCGTGGCGGTCTCGTAAGCGTCTTGGATGATCGCCAGGTCTAGGTCCAACAGCGTGCTGAGCGACCGCATCGTGGCCGCGAGTTCGTGGGCGTCGCCGCTGGTTGGCCAATTCTGTTGGAGCACTCGCAGCAGTCCGTTCCGCAACCGCGAGACCGCCGCTTCAACATAGATTTGCTTCAGCCCGATTTCGACGTGTCGATAGCCGACACGGAAGCGACGCTCGGCAAACGCCATGTCGTAAGGGCCAGTGACGAGATCCCTGAGCCACGCTCGTAGCGTTCCCTTCAAGCGTTCGACCTGCGCGTCGCCACCGGTGATGACCTTGCGAGTCGCTTCATGCTCGGCGATCTCGCGATAGAAGTCGTCGATGAGTTCGATGAACGACGACTCGACAAGCGGCGCAGCGGCACGCACACGTTCCGCGTCGGCCTGCGTCCAGCCGACGTAGCGTTGGATGTCCTGATAACGCTCAAACAGTTCATCGACTCGCAGATCGAACGCCACAATCGGCTCCTTCATCGGGACCAAGAATAAGGCCCGAATTCATTCGTTTCGTTCCCTTGGCCAGATTCCTTTGATTGGAATCCTGAAACACAGGTTCGCCCCATAAATCCAAGGAATCTGGTCAAAGGAATCAAAGCGTGCCACTTCAAACTCGCTTACGCTTCGGTTTACTTTCGAGCAAGAGTGCCCGACTTTTGTCGCAGAATCAACACCGGGACTTCGGCCGGTGCCACGATCTCCCAATCGGATTTGGTTCCCTTTGATGGCCAATATCTGCCGGTTGCGAAGTGTGTACCGAACCGCAAAACTCCTGGAAGCAACCTCGCTCCATTCCGACGTGTGTCGTTCCTTCGAGCCGATTCTCACTGCCTGTAGCCAAAGTCGAGAGACTTCGATCCGACCTTTCAGGAGTTCGGCTAGGTCATCCTCGCGGATCTGTTTCATGCCTCAACACACGGCCGAAAACGCTGATCGCGACGTCTTGGGGCCGCTGTCGCTGCTCGTCGTGGAAGATGACCCCGATACTCGCAGCAACTTGACCGACATCCTCGAAATGGACGGCTACCGCGTGCAGACCACCGAGTCCTTCCGCGAAGCACTGCGAGTAGCACGGTGGGAGGAATACTTCGCGATCGTGCTCGATCGCAAATTGCCGGACGGCAACTCGGAAACATTTCTGCCGCAACTGCGACAACTCGCTCCGCAAGCGGCCATCGTGATCGTCACCGGTTACGAAGATTTGACCGGAGCAATCGCCGCGCTCCGCAACGGAGCCTCCGACTATCTCATCAAGCCGGTGGATGCCGACACGCTGCGCGCTCGACTACGGCAACTGGCCGAGAAGCGACAGGCTGAAGTCGCCTTGCAGGTGGCGAATGCCCGCATGTTGCAAGCCGAAAGGCTCGCCGCCATCGGCCAAATGATGACTGGCCTTGTCCACGAAAGCCGCAACGCGTTGCAGCGCAGCGAAGCCTGCTTGGAATTGCTCTGCCTCAATCTGCGAGGACAGCAGGAGTCGCTGGATTTGATCGGCCGGGTGCAGAAGGCTCAAAAGAAGCTGCAAGAACTGTTCGAGGAGGTCCGCAATTACGCCGCGCCGATCAAACTCCAACGCGCCGATCACAACCTGCGCGATGTCCTCGAAGAGACCTGGGACAATTTGGTGTGGTCACGACAAGGCCGGCATGTTTCGTTCAATCTGCCGAAGTCAGAGACCGCACCGCGCTGCTCGGTGGATGCCAGTCGCCTCGAACAAGTCTTCCGTAACATCTTTGAGAACTCGCTGGCCGCGTGCGCCGATCCGGTGCGCATCGAGGTCACTTGGAAGCCAATCAATCTCGACGGTCGCCCGGGCTGGCAACTGTCCATCGCCGACAACGGCCCCGGCATGACCCCCGAACAGCGCGCGAAAATCTTCGAGCCGTTCTTCACGACGAAACCGACCGGCACCGGACTCGGCATGGCGATCAGCAAACGGATCATCGACGAACACGACGGCACGATTGCCGTCAACGACTCGCGAACCGAAGGGACGGAGATCGTCATCACCCTGCCAGCAACGTAGCCGTCCCGCTCCGCGAGATGGCCACGTTGACGGTATGCAGTTTGCCATTCACTCTGCGAAACAACATCCCGCCATCGAATGCCCACCGACATGTTCCGAATCGCATTGTTTGTCGCCATCTTTGTCGCCCCGCTGTCCGCTTTCGCACAGTTCGACATCGAACATGAGCCGATCAATTATCTCAAAGCCCCCTTGGCTGACCCGATCAGCAAACTGCAAAAGCGACTCAACGCCGACGAAGTGCATCTGACGTTTGACGACAAGAGCGGCTATCTCGCGTCGGTTCTCAAAGCACTGAATGTTTCCGAGACCTCGCAGATGCTGGTCTTCTCGAAAACGAGCTTTCAACGCAACCGCATCAACCCGCGCACACCGCGAGCGATCTATTTCAACGACGACGTTTACATCGGCTGGTGCGTCAACGGCGATGTCGTCGAGGTCACGGGGGTCGATCCGCAACTCGGAGCCGTCTTCTATTCGTTGGATCAAGAAGTCAGCGACCGCCCGAAGTTCACCCGGCACACCGACAGTTGCACGCTGTGTCATGCGTCATCGGTCACTCAAGGAGTCCCCGGTCACTTGGTCCGCTCGGTGTTTCCCGATTCCAGCGGCAATCCAATCCTGAGCACCAGCACCTACCGCACGACGTGGCAAAGCCCGCTCAAAGAGCGTTGGGGCGGCTGGTACGTCAGCGGCACTCATGGCCTACAGCGGCACATGGGAAACATGATCGTCAAGAATACTCGCGAGCCGGACGCCTTCGACGCCGACGCCGGAGCGAACGTGACCGACCTCTCGAAACTGATCAACGTCGAACCGTACCTCACGCCTCACAGCGACATCGTCGCTTTGCTGGCCTTGGAACATCAGGCTCCGGCGCACAACGCACTGACGCTGGCGAACTACCAAGCCAAGCTCGCACTCCGCGACGAAGAGATTCTGCGGAAGATCGACAAAGACCCGAACTTGCCGCGTACGGAAGGCATTCAGCGACGACTCGATCATTCCGCCGACCTCGTGCTGAAGCATTTCTTGTTCGTGGATGAAGCGACGTTGACCGACCGAGTCCAAGGAACGTCCGATTTCGCCGAGCAATTCGCCGCTCGCGGCCCGCGCGACAAACGGGGCAGATCACTGCGCGACTTCAATCTGCAAACGCGAATCTTCCAATATCCGTGCAGCTACTTGATCTACTCGGCCGCGTTCGACGGTTTGCCAGCCGAGCTGAAGGACATCGTCTATCGCAAACTTCACGACGTGCTCACCGGCCGAGACGCATCACCGAAGTTCAAACACCTATCGACCGAAGACCGACAGGCGATTCTCGACATCCTGCTCGACACAAAGCGAGATTTGCCGGCGTCGTGGCGAAGGTAGGACAGGCGGCTCGCCTGCCTGCTGATTTGGACGAAGACCAACAGGCGAGCCGCCTGTTCTACGTTGCGAACGACTTGAGCAGTGCGCCGGTCACATAGGCCAGCAGGGCCGCTCCGCCTCCGAGCGTCAATGTTTCCACGCCCGCTCGCCACCAGGAGTGGCCGACGAACCAGGACTTGATGGCTCCGATGCCGAAGAACGCCAACGCGGCGAGCACGATGCTCCAAACGAACGCCGTTTGCGAGCTGCCAATCGACGCGGCGAAGATGAACGGCAACAGTGGCAAGAGGCCCGCGACCACGAAGGCGATGAAGGTCATCAGACCGGCTCGCCACGGGACCGGAGTGGTCAGTGACAGACCCCATTCGTCGGTCAGCATCGTCTCGACCCAGAGCTGACGGTTCGAGGTCACGACTTGCACGATCCGTTCGAGCAGCTCGCCTTCAAAACCTTTCTGTCGAAAGATCTCGCGAATCTCGTCGGCCTCGCCGTCGGGGATCACGTCGATGTGATGCTCTTCGATGCGGCGGACGCGATGTAGTTCTTCCTGCTGCGACTTCGTGCCGAGGTAATTGCTGACCGCCATGCTGAACCCGTCCGCCACGAGGTTCGCCGTGCCGAGCACGATGATGACCGACGCCGACAAGTCCGCGCCGACGACTCCCGCGACAACGGCGAACGTCGTCACCGTGCCGTCGATCGCCCCGTACACGAAGTCTCGCAAGTAACTTTGATCCGGCTGCCGCGACAGCCGCGCCGCGATGGCATCGTGCGTGTGACCAGCCAGAAGTTCGGCGGGAGTCGGCGCGGGGTGTCTCAACATGTCGTGACCGATCGTAGCCGCGGTTCGCCAGAACGCGAGCGATTTGCGAGCCGGCCCGCGTTCTGGCGAAACGCGGCTACGGGTGAACTACGGCTTGTCCACCGACAGCACTTGCACTTGAGCTTGTCTCGCCAAGTCGATCGCTTCGCCGAGGATGCGAGCGGCTTCTTGCGGGGCATGAAAGCCCATCGAGTTTTCCGCGGCGACGAAGTCCAGTCGCCATTGAGCCTGCCGATGCAGTTGCTGAGCCTTCGTCAGCTTCTCGTCGGGCAGGCCATTCGATTTTGCGGCCTTGATGGCGTCGAGCATTTCGACCAAGGCGACCTCGGCGCGAGTCATCATCGACTTCGTGCGGCCTTGAATCGCCAGCACTCGCGACTTCAATTCCTCTTCGGGGAAGCGATGACATGTCTGACAGGCTCGCGACACATTGAGCATCGGGCTGCGGACGTGATGGTCGCTGATTTTGACCGCCCCTTCCCGTTTGTAGGGCATGTGGCAGTCAGCGCACGACACGCCGCTGCGAGCGTGGATGCCTTGGCTCCACAATTCGAACTCCGGGTGCTGAGCCTTCAACACCGGCGCGGCGGTGTCGGGATGCAGCCAATCTTTGTGACCGACTTCGTCGTAGTACGCTTCGATTTGCTCGACCTTCAGGCCCTTGTGCCACGGATAGGTCACCAGCTTGCCGCTCCCCTTGAAGTAGTACTCGACGTGACACTGGCCGCAGACAAAGCTCCGCATCTCTTGCCGAGTGGCGAGGGTGTTGGCGTCGTACTCAGTCTCGCGTGAACCCTTTCGCCAGAGTTCGAGGCTGGGCATGTGTGGATACTTCTCGTCACTGCGAGCCAGTTCGCGCATGGCGTTGATGAAGCCAGGGCGAGTAACTCGCAATTGCAGCGTTTTGGGATCATGACAGTCGAGGCAACTGACCGGGTGATTGACGAGACCGCGCGCCTCACCGAGCGGCATCGCACACACCTGCTCGAAACCGCGCATCACGTCGCCGTCCCCCACTTTTCGGTAAGCCGGGATAATCGACGAGTGACAATGCAGACACGCACCCGGCTGTTTGACCTTGTGAACTCGCTCGGTCTCGTCCTGGTCGGCGAGCATGTAGGCGTGGCCGCGCTCCTCGCGGTAATCGATGCTGAAGGCGTAGCCGGCGAAAATGCGACGCCAACGCGGATCGTCATCCAGCTTCGAGAACGCTTCGCTGCCGCCGAAGCGAGTTCGCTCGGTATCGACCGTCCGTTTGTAGCTGTCGTACTGCCGAGGAAAGTTCTGTCCCCAAATCGCGGGGTCGATGGTCTCCTCGGTCATCTCCGCCAGCTTGACGAAGTGCTCGCGAGCTTCCTGTTTTCGCTCGCCGATGTTCATCAGCAACGCGGCCAGCAAGTACGTCACGCTCGCAGTGACGAGCACGATCAGGCCGTAAACCCAGCGATTCGGCCGACGACGGGGAGTTTCAACTGTCATGCGAAGTCCTTTGTAACCCGAAGCGTGAGCGAGGGCGTGCGCTCCGAAAGATGGTGAGATTCACACGCCGTGAAGCGATCGCCCTCGCTCACGCTTCGGGTTATTTCCAAGTCCAATTCACGAGTCTGTCATCTCACCGGCCCGTGACCGACCGAGGCGTGACAACGGATGCAGTCCAACGCTTGCGCATCTTCGGCCGAGCCGTGATCGATCAATTCGCTGACGAGATCGCGGTGGCAGGCGATGCAGTTCTCTCGCAAGACGCGCGAGTTGCGCGGCTTGATCCGAATCGGCTCATGAAAGTCTTGCAGCGTAAATCCCTTTGAGTGCCAGAAGCCGTTCTCGGCTTTGGTCAGGTACTTGCCGACGAGATCGTGCGGAGTGTGGCAGTCGTTGCAGGTGGCGAAGGCATGATGGCTGCCCTTCTGCCAACCGTCGTACTGGTCGCGCATGATGTGGCAATTGACGCACGCTTTCGGATCGTTGCTGAGATACGACGTTCCCTCACCATAATGAAACGCGAACGAGCCGACTCCCGCCGGAATCCCTAGCAGGACGCAGAGGCTCACAGCCAACCAATTCACTTTCGACATTCGAGACGACATCGTGTCAACAACTCCGAGGGGATGATCCGGCAGCGTTTCGTTGCAACTTCGCAATCACCGTGCCAGTGGATGACTTCGACGAACTCGTTGGGCTTGTGGATTAGAAGACGTGGTATCCGGTTGCTATCAGCTTGCGGAATTCGCCGCCGACTTGTGGCAGGTGCGGCCAAAGTCGCAAAGAGCACGCTGCTGGTGACGAGCATTCCCGCATCCGAGAGTCCGCATCCGAAAGTTGATTTCCAGGGCTTCGTTCGGATGAAATTTCCGAGCCGGGATGACTCGGCGTCCGAACCGGACGGAAGGTCACGACACTGTGACCTCATTCGTCAAGAACTATTGAGCATCGCGATCGACACCATGACGGCAACAAAGGCTGAGTTCGAGAATCTCTGGTCCGCGCACCAATTCCGAGTCGTCGGATACTGTCGCAGTTACCTTGGCGAGACGGATGCGGATGATGTGACGCAGTGCGTCGCAGCCCGCGCTTGGCGCGGATGGCCTTCGTTTCGTGGCGATGCCTCCTTTCTCACATGGGTCATGCACATCACCGAGAACGAGGTGAAACGATGGCAGAGCAAACGGTATCGCGAACAGCTCCGGTTGGTTGCGTTGGACCCCGACCTGCATTTCATAGAGGCTCCCGGTAATCCCGTCCTTGTGGAACACGAAGCCCACGTCACGTCAGGAAATGAAGCGCGGCCCGCCCCGACTTCGGGAAATCAAGTGACCGTGCTTGAGCAGGCGGTCTCCGCGAAGTTCTTGACCGATCGAGAAGCGTTCGTCTTGCACACGCGATCTGAGCACGATGAAACGTGGTCAGAACTCGGCGCGCGGCTGGGACTTTCCGCGAACGGCTTGGCGGCCATTCATTGCCGCGCGGTCCCCAAGCTGCGAGTTTTCGTGCTATGCCACCGGGCCGATCTCTGTGGCGGACTCGATGCTATTCGGGCAGCGTTCGAGCAGTCCTGCCGTGACGACTCCCATTCGTTGACCGAGGCGGAATCGGACCTGTTTCAACGCCGGGTGCTCGACCGTGCGAACCAATTTCGTCCCAAGGGTTGGGAAACGACATTGCGCTCCGCCTGTGAAAAAGTCGCCCGTCACTTGAGCGGTTTCCGGCTCTGACCCCGAGCGCCGTTTGGTGAGTGACGCGCTCACCTTTTTGGGTACCTCACCAAAATCTCTAGCAACTCTGTCATGAAATCGCAGATGCCGGGTCTAATGACGCATCGCGGCATAAGTCCAAAGTCCAAGAAACCAGCGAACGGTCACGTCGACGGAGGCGGCCATGTGGTTGCTGGGCGACTTTTATCGGGAACTTCACGACATGTTCAACGAATCACAGTTTGACGCATCACATCGAGAGGGACTCGTTCCATCCACCGAATTTCAACGGGACATCGCGCAGGAAGTTCCGACACTGCTCGACACATTGCCCGACGGACGCGAAACGCTGGTGATTGGCGACGTCGATCGGTGCAAAGACTTTAATCATCCTCAAGGCGATAACAGTTTGGGTTTTCGCGGGACGTGTGGACTTGTTTCCTGCGAGGACGTCTTGCGGCAGTTCGGTGTCGACGTGACCGAGGACATGATCGTGCGATATGCCGCCGAACACGGGTTGTGCCATGTGGGTGACGACCCGGCACACTGTGGTGGCACGACCGAGTTCACTCAGGCGACGCTCCTAAAGGATTTCGGTGTTCCGGCTCACGTCGAGTTTCTCGGCACCCTCGAACATTTGGCGGACTGCTTGGAGCATGGGCGCAGTGTGATTGTGGAAGTGAATGCCGGAGTTCTGTGGGACGATCCGAACTACGTCGGTTCCGGTGGATCGAACCATGCCATCGTCGTCACGGGTGTCGCGCGGGATCCGCAGACCGGCGAGCTTCAGGGCTTTTTCGTCAACGACAGTGGACGCGGCTACGCCGAAGACTCAGGCCGATTCGTGGATGTCAGCACGATGCGTCAAGGATGGGAAGAAACCGCTGGCAGTGGCGTTGTGACCGATATCGTGCGAACACGACCCGCCAACGTCTAAGAATTGGGACTGAAACCAACACCGTGTTTTTGTAGGACGAGATCTTGAACGGGAGAAATACAAATGGCCCCTCAGAATGTTGTGCTCGCGAAACCCCTGAAATACTCCGAAGTCCGGCAGCGGATGCAGCGGCACTACCTGCGGCAAGCCGAGGTGCCGGCCGAGCATGAAGTGTCGTTGCCGTGGCCGACGTTGCAGTCCGGGCGACCCGCGTTTGCGTTCTTTGCCAGTCCGGCGGCGCGTCAGCCAGGTCTGCCGTTGCGGCAATGGCCGCCTGATCGGTGGTGGATTGTGGATGGAGTCAGCGGACAGTTGCTGAAGTACAACCTTTGCCAAATCGAACCGCTCGTTTCTGAAACCGAATGGTCCGTTGTCGATGTCCCGGCACCTGCGAGTAGTGTCGCTGCCGTGAGACAACTGCTGGTCGACATCGAACAACTCTCCGACGATCTCGCGGCGGCTTTTTTCCGTGGCGAGCCAGCCGATCCCGCGCTGCGAGAATCGCTCGTCAACATTTTGCGGCACATGTTTCCAGCCATGATTCTCGACCAGTGCCGCGCCGTTGCTCCCGACTATTGCCGCTGGCTTCAGTGCCTTGAAGCGGAAGACGGGCAATAGTTCCTGTTTTCATCCACCTCCCAAATTGAATCGAGGAAAGCGAAATGGAGACCTCCCTGCACGCTGTGTTTGTTGAGTTGCAACGACTCGCCGAAGAGCAGTCGCAGTCCGAATTGGCTCAATTCGCGAACGGCTGTCAGACGTCGGGACGCGCTGCCGTCCTACTGCTGGCCGCAGCCGATCGCACTTTGGTCGACTCGCTTGCGGAGTCGATTCAACCTGCTCTTCCGGTCGGCGTTCAAGTGAATGTCGCCTCGTTCGCCGATCTGACGGCGGAATCGTGGCGGGCCTATGAAGCGGATCGACTGGTGTTCGTATTTGCGGCCGGTGAGTTTCTCGAAAGCGCTGCGCACCGATTGGCGCAAGCAGTGTTGCTGCCACGCCCGCCCTCGGCGTCTGGGGTTGTTTTCACAGGTACTGAAGTGTTCGCACACCATACCGACTTGGAGCAGTTCCAAGAAAGTCTGCTCGACGTGTTGCTGCCCAAGAAGGGGGTGACGTCCGCGAACACATCGCCGCTCGAGCTTCCCGTGTTCTTTCGCGCCAGCACGTCGGCAGAGATTTCGGACCCCGCCTTGGCCCAACGATTGGCTCGCGACGGGGCTGAGTTCACCGCTTGGCTCGGAACACCAATCTCGCCATCCGCCGAGTTCGACTGCTTGCGAGCACTGGCGTTGGTGGACGGCTTGGAGATGTTGACCGCGACTTCGGACGACGAGCGGCTCAGTGACGTAGTCTCCGGGCAGGACTGGCGACAATTGGCAGAGAACCTGACTCGGTTGCGACGCCGAACGATTGAACTGATCGAGCGCACGTCTTCCGGCGTCCTGCGTGAGCTTGATTTGTCGCTCGATTCCTTTCAGAAGAATGTTCCCGGTGATGCGCGGAATCACTTACAGACTCTGATCACGTCCAAGTTGGTATCCATGAATGTCGGCGATCTTCATCAGGAGTGTCGCCGGTTTGTGCAGCAGGCGCTGGACGGCTGGGTGTGTAAGGCCGCGGCTCTGATCCACAAGCGAGAAGCCGAAATGCTGGCGGACGCGACGGAGTTCGTGGACGACGTCGATTGGCGGCAGGTCGGAGAGGTCGCGCAGCGGCGGGGGCTTGCCGACTCCTATCCGTCGGCGCTTCTGGCGGCGCTGCTGTGGGATCGCCAACCTGATTTTCGCGTGCCGAATCTGGATGCCGTAGATTTCGAGGGCAGAGCGAGAACGGGGCACTCCGTGAGCGGGGCCGCACTCGCCGGAACTGCGGGATTCGCAGCGGCGTCGCTGTTCCCCTTCGGAACATTGGGCCTGTTGGCGGGTGCGTTGCTGGGTGCCGCCAGCGGAGCGTTCGTGGGGCGGCAGTTGGATCAGCGGGAAGGTCTGGAATACGCGGCGACATTGGCTCACACACTTACGAGCAAGACCGTCACCGATTTCCGGTGTGCGATTCACACGCTGATGCGAAATGTGTGTCTCGCCAGCCGTGAACGGGCCGAGAAGCAGATTGCACAACTCATCGAGTTGGTTGAACTCGAAGCGCGCGCCGGCCAGACGCTCGCCACGAAACCCGTCGCTCGCGACGAACCTTGGACGCGGCTTCGCGAACGCATTGCCGCACTCACTGGCCAAACGGACTCGGCGATTTGAACGAGGCGTCGAATTCCCTCTCGCCATTCATCGTCGCTTTGAATTCGACAAACCCTTCACTCTTTCCTTTTCACGAACTCACAAAGGACGAAACTCATGACAACCAAAACCCAACGCGTGGACATGGCCGAGCGGATCGAACAGGCCAAGAAGCAAGTCAAGGACAAGGGCTGCGGGGCGATTGCCGGGCTGGAGAAGGTGACGACGGCTCTCAAGATGGACAGCCTGTGCAAGCAGTTGAAAACCGTTCGCGATGACTTCGCCGCCGACACGTTCAAACTCATGATCGTGGGGCGTTTCAAGACGGGGAAATCGACGCTCATCAACGCCATTTTGGGGAAGCCGCGCGGCGGTCGTTCCGCCGTGAATCACGGTCCCATGCCCGTTGATGATTTGCCCGCCACCGCAGTGCTGACCAGCATTGATTACTCGGAAACGCCGTTCGTCAACGCATGGGATTTTGAAGGTCGGAAGCAGCCTTGGACGTTCGAGCGATATCACCGCGAGGCCGTGTTGCGAACCAGCGAAAAGGAAACGCGAGACTTCTTCAAGGACATTCGCCAGTTCGAAGTTGGTTATCCGGCCGAGCTACTGCGGTCTGGATTGACGTTGATGGATTCGGCGGGGACCGACGAGCACCCAAATCGAACCGCCATCACCGTCGAGGGCGTGCGTCGCTGTGACGCCGTCATCGTCGCCTATCGACACGATTCGTTTGCCGGAGAAACGGAACGGCAATGGGTGGCCGACAACATCCTCGGAACCGGCATCCGCATGTTCAATGTCGTGAACCTGTGGAATGGCCGCACGGTCGATGACCGGTTGAGGCAATTGGCCTGGGACAAACTGGTTCGCGAACTTCAGGGGGGTGACGACTATCAGGGGCAGGAGTTCTCTTCGCAGGAGATTTACTTCGTCGATGCCAAGCGGGCGTTTGATGCGCACATGACCGACTCGTTCGCCGACCTGGATGCCTCCGGCCTCGCGCAACTGCAACAGCGGCTAACGGACTTCCTGCTCAAAGAGCGGTATGTGGCCCACGTCGAACGATTCCTCAAGGCCACGGAGAACCATGCGGGAGAGATACGTCGGGAACTGAACCAACGCCGCGCCGCGCTCAAGGCCGATCGTGAAAAACTCTTGGAGGCTGCGAAGACCATTCAACCAAAGCTCGATGTGATCCAGCGCCGGCGCGACAAGTTGCCCGCAATCCTGACGCGCTATCGCCGCGAATGTGCTCGCGAACTCTCCATCAGCTTCGAGCACGAGATCAACAAGCTGCGATTGGACTTGCTCGAAGAGTGCAAACAGAGGCCGTTGAAATCGTTGTCAGGTGTGGTGGACATCGTCAAATCGCACTTCAGCCGAAAACGAGTTTCAGAAGAAGCGGCTGAGATTTGCATGGCGGTCATCAAGCAGCGAATTGACACCTGGGCCAAGAATCCGGCCGACGAACCCGGAGCACAGCAAGTGATCGAACCGATCCTCCGCCGGATGATTGACGAGATCGCCGACGAGGTGGCCTCGATCCGCACGGAGTTTAAGAACCTCCACTTGGGTCTGACCGGTTGGCAACCCGATAACGTGGCGAATTCCAAGGACGAGACGCTGTCCCGGCTGATGTTCGTCGTGGGTGGGGTGCTGTTAGGCGACGTGGGAGTCGCCATGAGTGGTTCGTTTCGCGGACTTGCGGGGACGTTCGCGGGTTATCTCGCGGGAGGATTGTTGGCGGCGGTCCTGGGACTGTCCGCGCCGGTCGCGCTTCCCGCACTGATCGTCGCCGGGCTGCTGGGTGGCATCGTCGGGACTCGTCTCGGCCTTGAAGATCGGATCTGGAAGCAGACCTGCGACAAGGCCGATGAGCAACTCCGCAAACTGCCCGACGAGGCTCGCCCCAAGATCGAACAAGAAGCGGAAACCACGTTCGCCAAGATCGAAGACGCTGTTTTCCAAGATGTTGACGCATTGATCGCCCAAGAGACGCAAAACATTCAGCAAGTCCTGGATCTAAACAAACAAGATCAGTCCGATAAGGACAAGTCGCTCAAGGCACTCGATGCGGCGGATAAGGAAGTCGCCGACCGCTGCAAAGAATTGCAGGACGTGCTGCTGCTGGCCAAACAAGCCAAATGAGAGGACACCTCGTCGCGGGCGACGCCCGCCATACATCGTTATCGCCGAAGGCGATGTTTTTTCTGCAAGATTGTGGCGCGACGCTCCGCGTCGCGATTCACGACGCGGAGCGTCGTGCCACAATGCGACTTCGCCGCGCTACCCCGTTATGTGCAGGAGTTGACATAATGCCTCACGAATCTTCGACCAACACGGAATTGAAGCCCGTTTCGCAGCCGCGAATCGACCGACTATTGAGCGGCATCGAACGGCTTCAAAAGCAATTGGCGGAATTGAATCGGCCCGCGTGGGCGCGGCTCTTGAACGGGCTGCCGGAATGCGTGCGTCACGAGATCGTCACCGTCTGCTATGCAGGTCATCAAAAGACGGGAAAGTCGACTCTCGTCAATGGGGCCACTCGGCGGTCCATGCTCTCCGTCGATGAGTTTCCAGACACGGGAGTCATCACGCGACTGGTCGCCGGGAAGCAGGACAAAGCGATCGCCATGACCAACGGCCATGCTCAGAAGATTGAATGCACTTCAGCAGCGATTCGCGCGGTGACCGCCTTGCAACCGGGGGTGAAGCGCCGAGCAGATACGGAGCTGGCCGACGAACTGCGGCTCGAACTCACGGGCACGCCGATTCCCCCGGCCGTTTGTTGGCTCGACCCGCCCGGCGCGGACGACACGCCAGAGATGACGAAACGATCGAAAACCGCGGCGGCGATGTCGGACGTTCTGATTTATGTGACGGCCAGTCGGCAGCCGCTGTCGGATGGCGAATGCGACTACATTGCCGAGCACATCGCTCAGCGCGGGCCGGCGTCGGTCGTCGTGGCGGTGAACGCCTTCTTGAAACAGGACGATCCCACGGGGTGGTCTGACTTTCAAAGCCGTTGGCTGCCGTTCCTCGAAGAGCGGATTGCCGAGCGGCACGAGGATCTAGGGTTTACGAACGAATTGGGACTGGCTTGGTATCCGGTTTCGGCGCGAGCCTTGGCCGCCGGTGATGGTGATTTATTAGGAGGTGCCGAGTTTCGACGGATGCTGTTGGGAATCAATTCACCTAGCCATCCGCGCGTCCAACGGACGCGGCTGTTCGTCGCGTCCCGGCGACTGGATGAATTGTCGGCGAAGATCGGAGAGTGTCGGCAGACGGTCAAGCAACGGGTTGACGGCAATGAACGTCGTTGGAAAAAGGAGGACGACGACTCGAAACAAGCCGCGGAGCGATTTCGATGCGACGTGAACGAAGCGGTCGGCAACTGTCTGACGGATTTCAGCCGGCGCATTCAAAGCGTGGGGACGAGTGTTCGAGCGAACGTCTCCGCCACGCAGAGTGGAGTCTCACTCTCCAAGTGTTGCGAACATGATCGCGACTGGAATCGGCGAGTGCAGGAGGCGGCGGAGGCCGTTTTCGGAACGCTGGCAAACGCGATTTCCGCCGCGGTGAAACGCTCTGGACAGTTGCCGCTGACTGCCGCAGCGGCGACCCAATTGCGAAACCGCATGAAGGCACCTGAGATCAGCATCATGGGTTATCGGGACGACTTGGAGCAGGTGGGGAATGAGGCTGCGGGTGGGGTTGTCGCCGCGGGAGCCGCCGGAACTTTTGCGTTAGGCTTGATGACGGGCGGAATCGGGTGGCTGATCGGAGCCGGTGGAACCGCGGTGGCGGCTTCTTCCGCCAAAGAGAAGGCGATTCAGACGGCGGCCGCCGATGCCCAATCGAAAATGCGCGCGGACATCGATCAGAAGACACGGACGGCGGCCAACGGGATCCTCGGTCAGCGCGATGCGCTCGTGAAGTGCGTGTTAGAGCAATGTGGCTGTCCGGTGATTGGATCGCGAAAGGACGTCGTCGGCCGAGAGGAACTCAACACGCTGGCCGAGTTGCTGGCCGAATCGGAACAATTGGCGGAAGCGGCACGCACCCTCGCCATGAACTGAATGGAATCGAGCGTCATGATGAATGGCATTGGCATTGATTATCAGCAAACACTGTCGGTGATCGGTTTGCGAGAAGGTGATGGTCTCACGGCTCGTACGCGTTTGATCGGTGACGGCTGGCGGCGTCTGGTGCCGCACACGGCGCTGAGTGATGGCCGCTGGGGAACCGAAGCGGCGATGGCTAACTCGTTGTCTTCGACGGCGGACATCTTGCCGGGCGGTCCTTGGTTCGATGATGTCCATTTGCCTTGTTATTGGCGCGGCTTGTACGGCCGCGTGCGCAATTACCTCGGCGGCGTACAGCCCGTCCCCAAGTCCCAATTTCGGGTCGTCGTGGCGATGCCGTGTGAGATCGACTCGGAAGAGGCACACCGAGTTCGCAATCTTGTCGAAGGGACCGAATGGGAACACGTTCAATGGATTCGGACCACCGACGCGCTGGTCTGTCGTTGGCTGGCGTCACCGACGAGGGACATGTCGAAAGCCGGAACGGTCGTGGCCGTGGTCGCAGGCGACACGAGTTTGACGCTGGCCGCCTATCGCGTTGTCGTTGGCTCGAACGAACGTCTGTCGGTGAGCGCGACCACACCGCTGATCCGACTGGATGACATCGGCCATTGGTATTGGAGTCAGGCGGTCCTGTCGGAAGTGCGCCGCCGTTTACCGGAACCCCCCTCTCTCGCGGACGAACTGGCTCTGCGCGACAGCGTGCTGGAATTCGCGTCGGCACTGCGTCGCACCGCATCGGACACACCGGTTTCGTGGACGGGGGCCTTGAATGACCGTCTCTTCGCAATGCCCACATGGACGCATCGCGAGTTGGGAAATTCGCTGCCTCTCTCGGCGTCAGTCATCGCCGCCGCCGCGCAACGTCAAGCGCGCGAGTTGAGTGCTTCGGAGCGACCGGCCGTGATTCTCGTGGGGGGAATTGGTGCCGCATGGCCGTTCCTCTCCGATGCGCTCAAGCACCTCGCTCCCATCTGGCAAATGCCCGCGCCGGAAGAAGACGTGGCGTTGGGAGCGGCTTGGTGGCCGATCTTTGGATTTCCGGTTGACGTCAGCTCCCACGTCGCCGAGCCGTTCGATGCGTCGTTCAATGAGTCGTTCGATGAGCCGCCGAGCAATCAAGACTTCTCTAGCGAGACGGATGTGACTTCGTCGGAGCTGGCTGGCGAGTTGACTTCTGGTCGTGACGAGATCCCCCCCTGGCAGCGTTGAGGTGCTCCGTGCCCGATGACCGTTCACTGTCGCCGTCTCATTCATCGAACATCGTTTCGACACCGGCATTGCCCGCGAGGAGCTTTGCCGAAGGGTTGCCGTTCGCGTTGGTCTCGGCGCTCGAACGTCGTTACCTCACTCATTTCGACGCCAGCCAGTGGACGTTGAGCGGCCCGTCCGACGAAGCACAACCTCTCCTTCAACAGGTGCTGGCACTCGGTCGTCCTCGGCAATCGGGCGAGTGGGCGCGTGCCATGCCGCATGTGTTGACCGCCTGCCACGAGCCGGGGCATTCGCTGGTGATGGTTCTGCATGGCACGGGGGCCGAACACCGAATGTATCTGGGCGGACGGCGCGTGGTCGGAGCGGCGGCGCGATCGACGAACGATTTTCTGCAAGCTCAGGCCGGAGCCTTCAAGGCATACTTCACCGGACTGGAACTAGCACCGCCACGCGCGCTGCACGGCACGGAAATGCCGGAACTGAGCCGACTCTTGTCCACGGGACAGGCCGTGGGAACCGTCACTGGAATTCCTTCGGGGCGCGGCGGCCGAATGGCCTTGGACATGCAAAGCCTGGATCGCGTGGTCCGCGCGGTCGGCTCGCAGCGGTTCGCCTTGATGGTCATTGCGGAGCCGCAGGATCACGATGTGATCGACATCACTTTGGATGCCTGCCGTCGCCTGCGAACCGAGATCCACGCCTTCATCCGACGCACGCAATGCCACAGTCAAGGGGGTTCGGAGAGCCAATCGCGATCCTCAGAACAGCACGGTCGCGACGGTTGGGCCAAAGACTTGCCGGAGGTCTTGTTCGGGATCAGCGTGTTCTTGCAAGTGCTCGGCATCGGGGCCATGCCCTTTCGAGCGGCGTCACAAGCCGTTCAAAGCGTCGCGTTGTTCGCAAACATGCGTATGGCCAAGTCGACGAAGGGCTCGTCCCAGCAGGTTTCCGAGACGAACACTTGGAGCGACGGAGACAGCATCGAGTTTCTCGACGCCAACGCCGAAGCGTGCGACCGACTTCTGCAACGCCACATCGACCGCTTACAGGCGGCACGATCTGGCGGCTGGTGGCAGACCGCCGTGTACATCGTGGGGGAGAACGACGCCGCGCTCTACAACGTGGCCAGTGCTCTACGCAGCACCTGCGCGGGCGACGCCACCGAGCTTGATCCTTTGCGATTGATCGAACTGCCGCCACATCTGCTGCGACCGGCCATCCAGCGCGGACAGGTTTTGTCGATGCGCACCGCGACGGGCAGCTTGGATCATCCGCTTGGCGAATCGTTCAGCCGACTGGGAACGTGCCTGAACGCGGATGAATTGGCGGTGCTCATCAATCTGCCGCAACAAGAAATTCCGGGAGTGCCGATGCGGGACCGCAGCGAGTTCGCGTTGTGTGCGCCGGCCGTCGAGGATGAGGTCATCGAACTCGGTTGGGTGCGCGATTCGACTGGCCGCGACCTGTCCCCCGTGACCATCACCTCCGCGGCCATGAACCGGCATGTCTTGGTCACCGGCATTACCGGCTCCGGCAAGACGAACACCTGCATGCATCTGCTGTTGCAGACCTACGAAAAACTGAGCGTCCCGTTTCTCGTCATCGAGCCAGCGAAAACCGAATACTCGAAGCTGGCACAGGTCGAATCGCTGCGATCACAACTTCGCGTTTACGGCATCGGTGGCAATGCGCCGTTGCCGTTGCGACTCAATCCGCTGGCTCCGGTTCCAGGCATCTCGCTGGCTCGGCACATCGACCTGCTCAAGGCCGTGTTCAACGCCTCGTTTCCGATGTTCGCGGGGATGACCTATGTGCTGGAAGAGGCGATTCACGAGACCTACACGGAGCGCGGCTGGAATCTGTACGACTCCACGAATCCGTACCTCAGCCCGCAAGCGACGTCCGACGAACGCGCGGCGCTGACCCCTTCTCTCCAGGACTTGCACGACAAGATCGAAACGGTCTTGAAGAGCAAACAATACTCACAGGAGATTCATCAGAACTTGGGTGCGGCGTTGCGTTCGCGTCTGCGCAGTTTGCTCGTCGGCAATAAGGGCCTCGTTCTCAATGCGCGCCACGGTGTTCCGCTGGACGATCTCTTTGCCCGGCCGGCGGTCATCGAATTGCAGGAATTGGGTGACGACGAGGAAAAATCATTCGTGATGGCGCTGCTGTTCGTGCTGCTTTACGAGTATGCGGAGTCGCGACAGTCGAGCGTCCCCGAATCGCGTCGCGAACGGCTCCAGCATGTGACGCTGATCGAGGAAGCCCATCGCTTGCTGCAAGGGGGCACCGGGCCGCAATCGCCCGAGGTCGGCAATCCCAGAGCCAAGGCCGTCGCCATGTTCACGGACATGCTGGCCGAGATGCGAGCACTCGGCGAGGGCTTTGTGGTGGCCGAACAAATCCCCACGAAGCTCGCTTCAGAGATCCTCAAGAATTCCGGCCTCAAGATTGCCCACCGCTTGGTGGCACCCGACGACCGACTGGCGGTCGGAAGTTGTCTGAACTTGACTGACCGGCAGTCTCGCGACCTCAACAATCTCTCTTGCGGACTCGCGGTGATGCACGACGAGCGAGTCGGTGAAGCACTCTTGGTTCGCGTCGCACCCGTCAAAGGAGTTCGAGTCCTCTCAACGTCACAGGGACCAACCAGCGCGAATCTTGACCGACGGTATCTGCGGCGCGATGCCGGGTGTCATCACTGTCCGTTGCCGTGTGACTTTCTGCATCGGTTGCCTCGCACGGACATGTCGCGAGACTTGGCCCCATTCTTTGAGTCATTGCTGTTGGGAACGGCGGAAGCGGCGTGGGGACATTGGGCCCGTTGGTCGCAGCGTCGCGAATGGCAATCCAGTTCCGGAAACGGAATGCGTGGTGTGCAGTATTGCGCCGCCACGCGCGCCGCCTCGATTTGGTTCGGGCGCGTCGTCGCCGCTCGGCACTCGGCGTTGGATTCCGGCGAACAATTGCCGCAGGCGCTCTTGGAAGTCGAGCGTGTGTTGCGGGAGATGTCCCTCGTCGTGCGAAGCTGGTCCGAGTTCGACACGCTCGACCAATTGCCGCGTGAGGTCTTCGCGGATGTACAGCGCCGACTGCAAGCGATCCTGCTGACCAATCCCGTGTTGGAACAAGCCGGTTGCCAGGCTTGTCCGTGCCGATGCCGAATGCTGCCGTTCGTATCGCCGCACCTCACGCGACTCGCACAGCCGATCGAGGCCGCGCTGTTGAGTCAGCAACCTTTCGATCGCCGACTCAAGATTCTTCTGGACAGCCTTCGCCCGACAATCAAAACGCTTCCCGGCGAGCTTGTTTCTCAGAACGATGAATCCCACTGGGGCTACTGTGCGGTGGCCAATCACTCGACAACGGCCGCCACGGAAGATCAACGACAACAGTTCTTGGAAGGTCTGCTCTCTTCCGTTTAGGCTCCATGAGCGCAATTTGTGGCAAGCCTCACAGGGGCTTCGGCTCACTGTCTGTCTGGGGTTCACGAACAATCGGAATCGTGCAGTCGATGACCAGCCAGGAGAGAGCACACAGCGCGTAGGTCACGCCGGCGATCACAAACACCGGCGGCCAGCCGTAATGTTCCGAGACATGACCGAAGACCCACGGCGCGGTGATGATGGCAATCCCCGCCACCGTGTTGCTGAAACCGAAAACGGACGCGCTCGCCTTGCCGCCGATGTCCGAGACCACACCCAGGGAGGTCGTCAGGCTCCAGTCGCCGAAGAATTTCACGAAGAACAGATACCAGCAGAACACATACGGGCGATCGTATTCCAGCAACGCCGCGAACATCAGCAACGACGCGAGGCCTTTGCCGATCATGGCCACTCCCACTCGCGACCAACGGCGGCTTTGCGTGCGAGCGATCAGGTAATCGTTGAGCATCCCGCTCGAAACTCCCGCCAGCGCCCCGCCCAACAGTGGCAACGCCGAGTACAGCCCCATCTCCGCGAACTTCAAGTCATGCACTTGAAAAAGAAACAGCGGAATCCAATTCGAGTAGATGTTGTCCGCGAAAGTGCTCAAGACGTTTTGAAGGCTGAGCCAAATCAAATTCATGAACGAGCGCGGCGTCATGGAGCGCAGCATCGTCCGCATATCGAGCGACTCGTTCTTGCCGGAGTGACCAATCGGCGGGTGGCCCTCGATCAGAGTGGCTTCGGCCTCGTTGACGGCGGGATGTTCGCGGGGCGAATTGCGGAACACGATCGCGAACAGCAGCATCGTCCCCAGTCCGACCGCCACCAAAATCCAAACGGCGTTTCGCCATTCCAACCCCCACATGCCGAGCAGCAATGTCGTGAACACGACGGATGAACTGAGCGCTCCCAAACGCCCGGCCGAGACTCCCACCGTCCCTTGCAGAGTCGTGCGGATGGCGGGGGGATACCACATCCGGGCGACTCGGTTCAGGCACGCATAGACAGCCGACTGGCCGATCCCCACCGTCGCTCGCGAAAGCCACAGCCATTTCACCGACGGTGCCCACGCCATCAATCCCATGCCGCCACACCACACCAGAATCAGCACGGTCAGCACCCAATGCACACCGAGCACATCCGCAAGGACTCCCAACGGCAATTGGAACAGCGTGTAGCACACTGAGAACGCGCTATCGAGTTGCCCCAGTTCCGAGTTGCTCAAGCCCCACTCTTTCGCCAGCTTCGGCTTGATGAACGCGAAGACGTAGCGATGCAGATACAGCACCGCCGAAACCGCGAACGCCAACGAGAACACGCTCCAGCGAACATGCGTGGCCACAGGCGGTCGAGCAACGGTCACGGGCGATCTCCATTGCCAATTTGGCTCTCGTCCCCACGCTCCGAAGGTGTGAAGACTTAGAGCCGCGACCGTGAGGGAGCGGTTGATTTCGAGACTTACGACCACTCCCTCACGGTCGCGGCTCCAAAAATTACAGCCTCGGAGCGTGGGAACGAGATTCACCTACGGATTGAACTTCGGATTGAGTTGCTCAGCCAGCGTTTTTCGGAACGCCTTTTGTTTCAGCTCCACATAGTCGCGATAGCCGTCGGGGTCGTGAAACGGATTGTGCTTGGCGTCTTTCAATCGTTCGTACTTCGCGAGCATGCCGTAGTAGTCGCCGTGCGCACCCAGAAAGATGTCGCACTCCAGCGACTTCAAGACGTCAAACGTCTTGGCAAAGTCGGCGGCGATCTCCGGATACTCTTTGTTGTCGACCAGCCGATATCCCGGATTGACGTTGGGGCTGCCGATGACGACGACATTGAGCTTCTCGTTTCCCTCGGTGACGGTCCAAGTCCATGTCGTGCAGCCGCGCGTGTGGCCAGGAGTCAGCCGAGCCACCAGCGTCGTGCCGCCGAGCTTCACTTCCTCGCGATCCTTGAGCACGCGATCCACCTCACACTCTTTCCAACGGCTGTCGTCGTAGAGGTACTGCCCCTTGCCGCCCGATGCGATCACTCCCTCGTCGCCACGCATGACGAACACCTTCGCCCCCGTCAGCTCTTTCAGCAGAGCGTGCCCGGCGACGTGATCGGAATGAGCATGACTTTCCAGAATGATTTTCACGTCACGCATTTTGAAGCCGAGCGACTCGACCGACGCGCGGATCAGCGGCACGGTTTCCTCAAAGCCGCTGTTGATCAGGATGTGCCCGTCGGGCGTCGTGATCAGATAGGTCGCCAACGCCTTCGAGCCGACGTAATAGGTGTTGCCAACAATCCGATGTCCCGGAAACGCCTCGTCCGCACTGGCCGAGCGAACGAACAACGCCGCGACCGCCGCCATCAGGATCATGAAGTTTCGCATGGGCACGCCTCTCAGGGTTTCGACTTGGGATCTCAGCCATCGCTCGAAGTGAGTGTATTGAGCCATCCCCCGTTCTTCCTCTGTGTCCCCTGTCGCGTCTCTGCTCCGAAAATCGTTTAACGGCAAGCCGGAGGCGTAGGCGTTGGCCGCATCAGCCACGACAGATCCAGAAGAACCATAAATAAAATTTGGCGAGTTCTGATTGGGAAGATGCCAAGTCATCTCACATCATTCTGCCCCCGATCATTCTGCTGACTTCCGGCGAGCAGAATGATGCGAGGGCAGAATGATGTGAGCGCGGATACAAAGCCGCCCCACGGATTGAGCCCGCCGCTGAACCAGCAGTTTCCCCGTATTCATCGCGATCAACGAACGACCAACCCGTCACGATGGACCAAATCAAATCCGAAAATCTTCTCCTTAAAACCACAACAAAGCTCTCATCGTTTGCGGCACAGGGGGAAGACCGAAGATAAGGCGAGTCGTTTGGATGGTGATTTCTCGTTCTAGCGTGCCGCATTCACTGCGTTCATTCCTTTGACCTCATTCCTTTGACTGAATTCATTCAGACACAGGATTGGCTTGTCAGTCAGAGGAATGGGGTCAAAGGAATGAAGACAACCCGCGGCTAGCGCCTTGCGGCTCAGTACACACAGATAGGAAACCGGACGTTGTCATTGCCAAGTCGCGAGCAACCCTTTGAAATCGGCGGCATCATGAAACAATCCTCCATGCTCTCAGCCGTTGCCGTCGCGTTTGTCGTCGCGGCGCTGCTCATCACGCCCACGATCGCCCAGGCTCAAGCCCCCGATCCCAAAGGGATCGAATTCTTCGAGCAGAAGATCCGCCCGGTGCTGGCACAGCATTGTTACTCGTGTCATTCCGACGAGGCTCGCGCGGCCAAGAAGCTGAAGGCGAAGCTCTACCTCGATTCGGCCGAAGGGCTGCTCGACGGTGGCGAGAGCGGATCGGTCATCGTCAAAGGCAAAGGGGCCGACAGTCTGTTGGTCAAAGCGCTGAAGTACGACGGCTTGGAGATGCCTCCCACCGGAAAGTTGTCGGACGAAATCATTGCCGACTTCGTGAAGTGGATCGACATGGGTGCTCCCGATCCGCGTGAAGGTCGCAAGCCGGGAGCGGCCAAGCGAGTGATCAACCTCGAAGAAGGCCGCCAGTTCTGGTCGTTCCTGCCATTGAAGAGCATCGCGCCTCCAGACGTGAAGAACGCGGACTGGAGCCGAACGCCGATTGACCGTTTCGTCGCGGCGAAGCACGAAGAGAAAGCCCTCCGTCCCAACGGTCCCGTCAGCAAAGAGAAGCTGATCCGCCGAGCGTATTTCGATCTCATCGGTCTGCCGCCGACTCCCGAACAGATCGCGGCGTTCGTGCAGGACGCCTCGCCGAATGCTTTCGAGAAAGTCGTCGATGAGCTGCTGCAATCCGAGCGGTACGGCGAGCGTTGGGGTCGGCATTGGCTGGACGTCGCGCGATTCGCCGAGAGTGGCGGCTATGAATTCGACGGCTTCCGACCCGGCGCGTTTCACTACCGCGACTGGGTCATCCGCGCGATCAACAGCGACATGGCATTCACCGAGTTCGTGCGGATGCAGCTCGCAGGCGACAAGCTCTTGCCGGACGACTATCGAGGCGCGGCAGCGACTGGCTTCCTCGTCGCGGGGCCGTATCCCGGTCAGATCACCGCGAAGACCGTCGAGCGGATTCGCTACGACCAGCTCGACGACATGATCATGACGGTCGGAGGCTCAATGCTCGGCCTGACGCTCGGCTGCGTGCGCTGTCACGAGCACAAGTACGATCCGATTCCAGCTCAGGATTATTACGGCATCGCGGCCTCGCTCGCGCGTACGGTCCAAGGTTCCAAGACTTATGACCCCAATCCGGAGGCCACTCAGCGAGCCGTCGAAAAGCACCGAGCGGATGGCGAACCGCTCGTCGCGGCTCTCAAAAAGTTCGCGGCTGAAGAACTGCCGAAACGCTTTGCCGAATGGCAGAAGACGGAACTCCCCAAGCAGCAGGAGACGCCGCGCTGGCAAGTGCTCGATCCAGTGACCGTCGAAGCCGAGCGATCGTGGTTGAAGATGCTCCCCAACGGGATCGTCGCTCACGACGGAAGCTTCGCGATCGAGTCGAACGCTCGCCGCCGCAAACGTGCCGCGCGGGCGGCCGAGGAATACACCGTCACGACGCACACGTTTCAGAAGAATCTCACGTCTTTGCGGCTCGATGCCTTCACCGAGAAGTCGCTGCCGAAGCGCGGCCCCGGCCTCAGTGGAGATGGCAGCTTCGAGTTGCTTGAGATCAAGGTCACGGCTCGCCCGATTGATCGTGCCGCCGCCGAAAAGGACAAGCCGATCGAACTGAAACTCAAACCGGTCTTCGCCGCGTTCGAGGATAAAGATCAGCCGCTATCCAACGCGGTCGATGGTAAGCCCGCCACCGCCTGGGTCGTGCGAGCGAACGCTGGCAAAGACAACGCGGCGATCTTCGAGATCGAAGGCGGACTCCCCGGCTTCGCGAGCGGCACCGAACTGACTTTCGAGTTGAACTTCCGAGACCAGGGACTCGGCCGAGCACGTTTCGCGATGAGCACGGAAGCGAACCCAGCCACATGGGCGGGTGACGTCGCGCCGCAGCATCTCGCCGAGATCCGAGCAACGCTGGCCGCGAACAACAATCAGATTCCAGAAGCTTTGCGCGAACCACTGACTCGCTGGTTCAGCCCGTTCGATGCTGAGACCGCGAAAACTTTCAACACCGTGCGCGATCACGCTCAACGCGAACCGCGACCGCCGCTGTCGGAGGTCTATACGACGATCGTCGGTGGGCAGGATGTCTTCCTGCTGCGTCGTGGTGAAGTCGATAACAAACAAGGCAAAGCCGAGCCGAGTTTCCTCCAAGTCGTCGCGACCGCCGCTGACAAAGAGGCTCGCTGGTTACCGAAGCCTGCGGCCGGACAACCGGCGATCGACCCGCGCATCGGCCTGGCGAGTTGGATGACCGATGCCGAGTTCGGAGCCGGTGCGCTGCTGGCTCGCGTGATGGTCAATCGGCTGTGGCAGCATCATTTCGGCGAAGGAATCGTCGGCACCTCGAACGACTTCGGAGCACAGGGCGAGCGGCCCACTCACCCCGAACTGCTCGAATGGCTCGCCGCCGAATTCGTCAAAGGAGGCTGGAAGCTCAAGCCGCTGCACAAGGCGATGATGCTCACGGCGGTCTATCAGCAATCGAACGACGTCTCGCCCGACAACCTGAAGATCGACTCGCAGAACCGATTCCTCTGGCATCACAAGCCCCGTCGCCTGGAAGCCGAGATCATCCGCGACGCGCTGCTGGCCGTCGGTGGCTCGCTCGACACGACGATGTACGGCCCCAGTCTGCTCGACAACACGCCGCGCCGCAGCGTCTACCTGCGTGTGAAACGGAGCGAGCTGATCCCCTTCATGACGATGTTCGACGCCCCCGAACCAACTCAAAGCATCGGTGAACGAGTCAGCACAACTTTGCCGACGCAGGCTCTGACGATGATGAACTCCCCCTTCGTCCGCCAGCAGGCCGAAAGGCTCGTCACCCGCATTCGCCCCACCCCCGACGTGCCTCTCGAAACCGCCGTTGATCGAGCCTATCAATTCGCGTTTGCTCGTCTGCCGTCAAAAGAGGAACGCGACCGGATGCTCGGTTTCATCACTCAACAGTCCGCGGCCAATCCCAACGTGAACATTGCTTTGACCGAGTTCTGCCAAGTGCTGTTGTGTTTAAACGAATTTGTTTATGTGGACTGAGATGAGAATCCTGACGTCAGCAGAATCCTGACGTCAGCAGAATCCTAAAGTCAGCAGAATGATGGGTGGGCAGAATGATGTGAATGTCGATCGACTCTCACATCATTCTGCCTACGCATCATTCTGCAAATTCTTTGGATCAACCATGCCAATCACACCAGAGCGTCCCATTCGCATCTTCAGCCAAGAAGAGTTCAAAGCATTGGATCGCCGAATCCTGCGCGTGGTGTTTGACGTGCATAATCACTTCGGACGGTTTCTGGAGGAGGAACTCTTCAAACGAGAGATCGCTGCGCGCATCGCGGAGCGGCGGATTGGGACCGTTGACCGTGAGTTTCGGATACGAGTCACACACAAGTCGTTTGAGAAGGTTTATCGCATCGACTTGTTGGTTGAGTCAGGCTCTCTGGTCGAAGCGAAGGCCGTTGAGGCACTTAGCCCGGCCCATCGCGCCCAGGCATTCAACTACCTGTTTCTCTCGGGTCTGCAACATGGGCTGTTAGTCAATTTGGGAACTGAGCTTGTCCAGCACGAATACGTTTCGACATCGTTGACCTCAGAAGCGAGGCACCAATTCCACATCGTGGATACAGACTGGCGGCCATTGAGTCCGGCGGGAGAATGGCTGCAACGTACCATGTTAGAGCTGTTACACGACTGGGGCGCGTTCTTGGAGCTCCAGTTATATCGCGACGCCATCACTCATTTTCTAGGTGGAAAGGAGAACGTCGTGCGGCCGGTCAATGTCATGTCCGGTGATCGAGTCTTGGGCCAGCAAGACATTCATCTTTTGTCGCCGAATACGGCCTTTGCATTGAGCGCGGTCACCGGCGACCACGTCCCCATGCAACGCCACCTGTCGCGCTTCCTTCGGCATACGCCGCTGGAGTTCATTCAATGGATCAACTTCAACCATCATCAAATCGAGTTTCGGACACTGTCGCGGTTCGACTTGCTTGACGAGTTCCTGAAATGATGTTTGCAGAATGATGGTTGGGCAGAATGATGTGAAAGTCGCTCGACCCTCACATCATTCTGCAAAACTGTGCCAATTAGAAAGGCAATCATGTTCCAACTCCCGCTCCCGTGCCGTCGCCGTTTTCTTCAGGACACTGGCCTCGGCTTCGGCTCGCTTGCACTGGCATCGATGCTGAATCAAGAGGCGATCGCGAATCCGCTGGCTCAGAAGCAGCCGCACTTCGCGGCGAAGGCCAAGTCCGTGATTTGGCTCTTTATGACTGGTGGTCCGTCGCAGGTCGATACCTGGGATTATAAACCCGAGTTGCAGAAGCGCGACGGCCAAGACCTCGCCGGAGCGGACCCGAAGACCGGCTTTTTCACCACCAGCGGCAAGTGTCTGAAGTCACCGTTCGAGTGGCGGCAGCACGGCGAGTCAGCCACCTGGGTTCCCGACATCTTTCCGCACCTGTCGCAGCACGTCGATGAGATGACCTTCATTCATTCGATGTATCTGCGGCAGAACAATCATGCTCCGGCGGCCATCGAATTGATGTGCGGCACCAACCGCCCCGGCCTGCCGGCGATGGGAGCCTGGATGACTTACGGACTCGGTGCCGAGAACCAGGATCTGCCGGCCTACGTCGTGCTGCATGACACTCGGCCGCGCGGCGATGACCAAATCTGGTCGGCCGGGTTTCTGCCGAAGACGTATCAAGCTCTGACGCTCGACGCCCGCCGCAAAGAGGCGATCGACAATCTCGCCCGCGACGGCAAACACAGCGACGCACAACAACGAGCACAGCTCGAACTGATTCGCGCGCTGAACCAAGAGCACGCCGCGACACGCACGACTCAGTCCGACCTTGCCGCTCGGATCAACTCCTACGAACTGGCCTATCGGATGCAGATGGCTGCCCCCGAAGCGCTCGACATCGCCAAAGAGTCCGAAGCAACTCACAAGCTCTACGGTATGGATCAGCCGGAGTGCGCCACGTTCGCGCGGCAATGTTTGATCGCTCGGCGATTGGTGGAACGAGGCGTTCGCTTCGTGCAGATTTTCGCGGGCAAAGGGGTCGGCGGTGACGGCAGCGTCAACGATGTGCCTTGGGATTGTCATTCCGACTTGCAGACGAATCACCGCTCGAACGGCCTGCACACCGATCAGCCGGCCGCCGCGTTGCTGGCCGATCTTAAGACTCGCGGCTTGCTGGAAGACACGCTGGTCATCTGGGGCGGCGAATTCGGGCGCACGCCGGTTTCCGAAAAAGGCAATGGCCGCGATCACAATCCCTACGGCTTCACAATGTGGATGGCAGGCGGCGGCGTGAAAGGCGGGATGGCGTACGGCGCGACCGATGAATTCGGCTTCAAGGCGGTCGAGAACGCGGTTTCGATCCACGACCTGCACGCGACTGTGCTGCACCTGCTGGGTCTCGATCACGAAAAGCTGACGTATCGGTACGCGGGGCGGGATTTTCGCCTGACCGACGTGTATGGCAATGTCGTGCGAGACATCATCGCGTAAATGGCATGACCGTTACGGTTCCCTTGTGCGAGAGTACTGAAGACAATAAGTTGAAGATGGTGATGAGAAAAGATAGACATGAGAATTGATCGGCTTACGATACAGAACTTCAAGAAATTCGCAGAGCAGTCTTTCGCGTTGCATCCGCAGTTCACCTTGTTGGTTGGTGAAAACGGGTCTGGCAAGACCACTGTTCTTGATGCTTTAGCCGTGAGTTTAGGGATATGGCTTGTCGAAGTACCGGATTCGAGCTTAATCAATAGTCACCGTAACATCCTGACAACAGAGATACGGCTGGAACCTTCCCAGGAAGGCGATCGCATTCAATTCAGGGAAAAATTCCCAGTGCTCGTGCAGGCCACCGGACAGATTGGCGACCAGCAAAGCGTAACCTGGGTTAGACAAATCAAGCATGGTGGTAAAAGGTCGAATGCGGGTGCCAAAGAGGCGCTCGACATCATCAAGAATATCTACAAGCGGGACGAGTCCGGTGAATCAATCATCTGTCCTATGCTTGCTTACTATGGAGCGGCGCGGGCTGGGCTGCCATCGAACAAACGAAAGAAAGATGAGCCCAACGGAGGGCTAGGCCGTCGTTGGGCTGCATTTTACGACTGCTTAACTGGGCGAATACGCCTCCCGGAACTGACAGATTGGTTTAAGCGGGAGACTATCGCGGCTGTGAATCGCAAGGGGAGGCTGCGGCCTAGCTTCGAGATCGTTAAGCGTGCGGTGCTGGACTGCGTGCCCGGTGCTGATGACGTGTGGTTTGACCCCGACCGCGAACAAGTCGTTCTTTCTATTGCAGGCCAAGCGCAACCGTTCGACAACTTAAGTGCCGGACAGCGAATGATGCTGGCGTTAGTGGCAGACATCGCCATTAAGGCTGTGACTCAAAATGCTTTCCTAGTGCCGCGCGATGAGCTTGGCCCAGAAGATGAACCATTGCCACGCCTGCTACAGCAAACACCGGGTGTGGTTTTGATAGATGAACTGGATGTACACCTTCATCCGAGTTGGCAACGCCGTGTGGCAGCGGACTTGAAGCGAACTTTTCCTGCAATTCAATTTGTTTGCACTTCCCATTCTCCGCAGGTGATTGGCGAACTGGAGCGCGAGGAGGTCAAGCTGCTTCGACCAGAAGGCATCGAATCACCGCCTGTAGCACGTGGTGCGGACTCAAACTGGATTCTTGATCACGTGATGGAAGGTTCCGCCTCAGAAAACCTGACGGCCCGCCAACTCAAAGATGAAGCAGAAGACGCGTTGGCAGAGGGGAACTTACCGCAAGCCCACGCGAAACTGGAGGCATTCCGGTGCTTGCTGGACGGCGATACAGGCGAGTTGATTCGCTTGGAGAGCAGTTTGTATACATTGGAAGCCTTGGCAGAGGACGTAGGTGAAGGAGAAAACGCGTGAGAACGATTCGGAAACGCCCAGCGCCAAACGTCCTGACGCAGTGGCAGAGGCCGCGTCTCGCCGCCAATCGAACAGAGGGCATGGAATGCAACTACAGTGAGATGCGGCGCGCCTCCGAAGTCTTGGAAGCGGTGGAAGACAATCTGTTTGCAGAGCAAGGAGGCATTTGTGCTTATACGGGGCATCGCATCGGGCTGATGGCGGCGAAACCGACCAATGAAATCCAGCGAGCCGTCAACTTCCACATTGAACACCTAATACCTCAAAAGTTTTGCAAGCCAGAGCTTGGCAATTACGGAAAGGACGCCGACTATGACAATCTTGTAGCGTGTTGGCCTCGACCGAATTGCGGATTTGAGCCTGCCTATGGTGCGAAGAAAAAGGATCATTGGCCATCTCCACAGGAGCAATCGCAATTTGTTTCGCCCCTAAGGACGGATTGCTCGGCTCGCTTCAGCTTCGATCATCGTGGGAATATCAGCCCTGCTCAAAATAACGATGAAGCGGCAATGGTTACAATCAAACAACTAGGCTTGGATCATGACACGCTAATTGATCTCCGCCGCGAAGCGATTCGTGGTGCATTGAACCCTGCTTCCCGTCCAATCAAATTGGCAGAAGCGCGTAAGCTCGTGCAACAAATGCTGCAAGCTTCAGACAGTGTGAATAAAGGAGTCTCGGTTCAACTCATGCCTTTTTGCTTTGCTATTCAGCCTGCCTTAGATCGTGAAATCAGGAAGCTCGAAGCCATACGGAAACAAAAATGAAATTCCTAACAACCGAATCAGCATCAAACCAAAGGACACTCCACACCATGCAAAGAATTCATCTATTCGCTATCGCTCTGCTGCTTTTCTGTGTTTACGCCATCGGCAACGCACAAGCCGCCAACCATCAGCGCACCAAGATTGCCATTGTCGGTTTGGTCCATTCGCACTGCTGGGGCTTTGTGACGAAGCTGAATCAGATGCATCAGCAGCAGGACTTGATCGAAATCGTGGGCATTTCTGACGACAATCAGGAGCTGCGCGATTACATCAAAACGCTGGTTCCCGGCGTTCCGGTGTATGACAGCTACGCCAGGATGCTGGACGAAAAGAAGCCAGAAGTCGTCTGGTCGTTTGTCGAAAATGATCGCCATCTGGAAGTCACGAAAGCCTGCGCGGCGCGCAAGATTCATGTCATGTTTGAAAAGCCGATGTCGGCGACTTATGACGAAGCCAGACAGATGATGGCGGTGGCCAAACAAGCGGGCATTCAACTGATGGTCAATTATCAGATGGCTTGGTGGCCGGAAAATTACACGGCGCACGATGTTGCGATGCGCGGTGACATCGGCAACGTCTGGCGCGTGCGCTCGGTGATTGGGCACGGCGGCCCAGGCAATTTTGAACCCGGCAGCATCAAACAAAAGTATTTCCTGAAAGGGCTGAAAGACGAATCGCGCGGCGGCGGCGCGCTGATTGACTTCACCTGCTACGGAGCGAAATGGGCGCTCTGGTATCTGGGGTTGCCGAAAACGGTATACGCCATTACGACACATACGCGGCCTGATGTTTATCCGTCAAACACGAACGCGACGGTGCTGATGTCGTACGGAGATAACAAAG
>JBJXEX010000127.1:0-3718 GCA_046156195.1 Planctomycetaceae bacterium
CAATTTGACTTGGTGTAAGAGGAAGCGATGAGCATTAGCCCGCAGCGAAAACAGGAGATCATCGACGCGTTGCGCCGCGGCACGGTGCCGCGTAGCAGTCTAGATGCGTTCGCCGTTGGTCTTGATCGCTTCGAATCGGCGCTGGACGAGGAGTTGAAAAAGGTCAGTTCAGGCGGCAGCGTCTTCAAGGCCGTCCGAGGAGAATACGGTTGTGGGAAAACATTCTTCGCGCGCTGGCTGGGAGACCGTGCCCGCAAAATGGGATTCGCCACATCGGAAGTTCAGGTCTCGGAAACAGAGACGCCACTGCACCGTCTGGAAACCGTTTATCGCAGGCTGACGGAACGACTCGCCACGGCGGATACCGCGCAAGGCGCGTTGCGAAACATCGTCGATGGATGGTTCTATACATTGGAAGAGGACGTGCTGGCCGAGGGAGCCATCGACGCAAACGATGAAGCCAAGCTGCTTGCCCGGACGAACGAACTGCTGGAACAGCGACTCGCCAAGGTTTGCGAGTCGGCCCCCATGTTCAGTGCCGCATTACGCGGCTATCGGCAGGCGCACGTCGCTGGCGATCAGGCGACGGCAGACGGCATTCTGGCTTGGCTGGCTGGACAACCCAATGTCGCCGCAAATGCCAAACGATTCGCCGGAGTCAAAGGTGACATTGATCACTTCGGCGCTCTGAGCTTTCTTCAGGGTGTTCTCACCGTGTTGCGAGATTCGGGACATGCCGGACTTCTGGTAGTGCTCGACGAAGTCGAAACCATTCAGCGAGTGCGCAGTGATGTTCGCGATAAGAGTTTGAATGCGTTGCGCCAGCTCATCGACGAAGTTGATTCCGGACGGTTTCCGGGATTGTACTTGTTGATCACGGGCACGCCCTCATTCTTCGAGGGGCCGCAAGGCATCGGGCGATTGGAGCCACTTGCTCAACGGTTGCACGTCGATTTCAAGACGGATGTCCGATTCGACAACCCGCGCGCCGTGCAGATTCGGTTGCCAGCCTTTGACCTGGAACGGCTCTGCTTGGTGGGCTGCAAAGTGCGCGACATCTTCCAACAACATTGCCAAGACGCCGACCGAATCAGCAACCGCTGTGATGATCGGTACGTTCGCCAACTGGCGGAAGCCGTGGCCGGAAAGCTCGGTGGCAAGGTTGGCGTCGCTCCGCGCATCTTCCTCAAGAAGCTCGTGGCCGACATTCTGGACCGCATTGACCTGCACCCGAACTTCGATCCGCAAAGAGACTATGCACTCACCATCTCGGAAGTGGAACTCAAGGCTGTCGAAAGACAGGCGATGGGTGCTGAGGATGTTGACGAAATCGAGTTGGACCTGTGAACGGCTTTGAGCAATTACATCCCGCGCTTCAGCATCACATCGTCAACAGTCTCGGTTGGCGAGAGTTGCGGCCATTCCAGGATGCCGTCATTCCGCAGATTCTCGACGGACAACACCTCATCGTGCTGGCCCCCACGGCAGGCGGCAAGACCGAGGCGGCGCTGTTCCCGACGTTATCACGGATGTTGTCAGAGGGATGGTCAGGGCTGAGTGTCTTGTATATCTGCCCAATCAAGGCGCTGTTGAACAACCTCGACGTGCGACTTCAAAGGTATTGCACGCTGCTTGGTCGCACGTCGGACTTGTGGCATGGCGATGTCAAGCAATCGGCTCGCAAGCGAGTCCTGCGTGAACCGCCAGACTGCTTGTTGACGACGCCTGAGTCGTTGGAAGTCATGCTGGTGTCGAAGAACGTCGATTCGCGAAGCCTCTTCAGTAATCTCCGCGTGGTGATTATCGACGAAATTCATGCGTTCGCTGGCGATGATCGCGGTTGGCATTTGCTTTCGGTGCTGGAGCGAATTGGGCGGCTGACCGGCCGCGAACTGCAACGGATCGGCCTTTCTGCCACAGTTGGGAATCCAGACACTCTCGTTGATTGGTTGGCTGGATCGTGTCACGGCACGAGGAGTGTTGTTTTGCCGCCAAAAGGAAGCGAGAGTCCGGCGGATGTAGCACTCGATTATGTCGGTTCACTGCAAAATGCAGCCGTCGTGATTTCACGGCTGCACCGTGGCGAGAAACGACTGGTGTTCGTCGATAGCCGTTCGCAGGCCGAACAGCTTGGGACTGCACTTCGGGGACTAGACACGACCACTTTTGTCACACACAGCTCCCTCAGTCCCGAACAACGCCACCAAGCCGAAGAAGCATTCACTTCTCGCGATGATTGTGTGATCGTTGCCACCAGCGTTTTGGAACTCGGAATTGACGTTGGCAACCTTGATCGAGTGATCCAGATCGATTCACCGCGAACCGTTTCGAGTTTCCTTCAGCGGATGGGGCGCACCGGTCGCCGGGCAGGCACGACTCGCAATTGTCTGTTTCTGGCCACGAAGGAAGAATCGCTGATTCAGGCCGCCGGGCTGATCGATCTTTGGTCTAAAGGCTACATCGAACCCATCGTTCCGCCACCGCTGCCGTACCACATCCTCTCCCAGCAACTCATGGCGTTAGCGCTCCAGGAAAATGGCATTGGCAGACTCGATTGGTTTGATTGGGTGCAAGGAGTTCAAGGCTTCGTACAGATCCCGAAGGCCAGTCGGGAACAACTCATCGAATGGATGCTTGGCAAAGAAATACTCTGGGACGACGCGGGAATCCTTTGGCTCGGACGAGAAGGGGAAGCGACATTCGGTCGCCGAAACTTCATGGAACTGTTCTCAGTATTCATGTCACCACCGCTGTTCTCGGTTTTGCACGGCAGGCAAGAACTCGGTTATGTCGATGAGACGACTTTTCTCGGAAAGCAGGATGGCCCAAGAGTGTTGCTGCTCGGTGGCCGTAGTTGGCTTGTGAATCACATCGACTGGCAACGACGTCATGCTTTCGTGGAAGCCACGGACCAGAAAGGACGGAGTCGTTGGAAGGGCGAAGGGGGTGGGTTGGGCTATCGGCTGGTACAGGCTGTCGAGCGAGTCCTGGCGAGCAATGAAAATGACGACTGCTGGTCTCGTCGCGCCCAAGAGCAGATCAGCACAGCCCGACTTGAATTTCCGTGGCTTGAACGTGACTGCACGACTACTCTGGTCGACACGGACGGAAGACTGGCATGGTGGACCTTTGCTGGAAACCGAGGCAACGCCACTTTAGCCAGCGAGATTGCCCAGGTGACGGCCAGCCGAGTCGAACACGACAGTTTCTCGTTGACCTTTGAGTCCACAACTCAGTTTGCGGAGTTGCAGAAGGCTCTGGATGAGCTTCGCACGAAAGCCGTTGAGGAAATGCGGCCGGTCGTCGATGACCGCGCGATTGAGGGTCTAAAGTTCTCTGAATGCCTTCCAATCACTCTTGCCCATGAAATGCTGCAATCTCGTCTTCGAGATTCCGTTGCCGTCAAAGAGACGCTTGCTCTGAAACTGCGGAATGTGTCCTCTCATTAGTAGGCAAGGCATTTGGGCGTTGCCCTACGGGCCGGGCTGCTCCGGGCTCCGCTTCCGCTCGGTCCGGCCGAGGCCGGACTGCTGCGCACCCTGCGAATCCCTAACGCGGGGAGATCAAACACTGTCCGCTCGCTGGCAGTCTCTCATCGTACCACGGCGTCAAGGTCCGCTCCCGCCTGCGGCGCTCGCTGCTGCTTGGCCTGCGGCCAAGGCTCCACCTTGAGTTGCCGTGTGCCTCTTCGGACTGGCCACCGGCAGGTCAACTTGTA